>JASLBO010000573.1 GCA_030146605.1 Sphingomonas sp.
CGCCCGTGACCCTCACGGGCGCTGCGTTCATGGTTTAAGAGCGAGAGACGTCGAAGCGTGGCCGCAGAAGCAGAATCAGGCGAGATCGACCCGATGCACCAGTTCGAAGTGCAGACGATCGCCGACCTTTTCCGCATCGGCGATGTCCAGATCGCGCTGACCAACAGCGCGGTGTGGATGATCGCGACGGTGATCGTCCTGTGGCTGTTCATGATGGGCGGCATGAAGCGCGCCGCGGTCCCCGGCCGCTGGCAGATGATGGTCGAGAATTTCACCGGCTTCATCGACTCGATGCTGGCGCAGAACATCGGCAAGGAAGGCCGCAAATACCTTCCCTACGTCTTCTCGCTGTTCATGTTCATCCTGTTCGCCAACATACTCGGGCTGCTGCCGCTGGGCTTGGTGGGCATCCACCCGTTCACCTTCACCAGCCATTTCACCGTCACCGGCGTGCTGGCGATCATGAGCTTCTCGATCGTGCTGATCGTCGGATTCTGGAAGCACGGGTTCAAGTTCTTCTCGCTGTTCGTGCCGCACGGCACGCCCTTGTGGCTGATCTGGCTGATCCCCGCGATCGAGTTCGTCTCGTTCATGGTGCGCCCGTTCTCGCTGGGTCTGCGACTGTTCGTCGCGATGATCGCGGGGCATATCCTGCTCAAGGTGCTCGCGGGCTTCGTGATCAATGCCGGCAATGCCGGGCTGATCCCCGGCCTCGGCGTCGGCATCCCCAGCTTCGCGCTGATGGTCGGCATCTCGGCGCTCGAGATCCTCGTCGCCGGCATCCAGGCCTATGTCTTTGCGCTGCTCACGTCGCTGTACATCAACGACGCCGAGCATCTGCACTGAGTTTTCCGTAACGTTATCAACTGAATACACGCAGGAGTGATTTGAAATGGACGCAGAAGCAGCAAAGCTCATCGGTGCGGGTCTCGCGGCGATCGGCGCCGGCATGGCCGCCATCGGTGTGGGTAACGTGTTCGGCAGCTTCCTCGAGGGCGCGCTGCGCAACCCCGGCGCGGCCGACGGCCAGCAGGGCCGCCTGTTCATCGGCTTCGCGGCCGCCGAGCTTCTCGGTCTGCTCGCGTTCGTCGTCGCGATGATCCTGATCTTCGTCGCGTAACTAGATCCACCCCGTTCGGGCTGAGCTTGTCGAAGCCCGGGCGCCCCACAGGCAAAATGCTTGCGGACAGGCGCCCTTCGACAGGCTCAGGGCGAACGGGGAAGGACTGACACGGAAACCCAATGCCTCAGATCTCCCAACTCGCCGAAACCTTCGCGTCGCAGCTGTTCTGGCTGCTCGTGACGTTCGGCTTCGTCTTCTTCGTCGTCGGCAAATTGATGCTGCCCAAGGTGATGTCGACGGTCGATGCGCGTGACCAGTCGGTCGCCGGCGACCTCGCCGCTGCCGAGGCTGCGCGTGCCGCTGCCGATCAGGCGGAGGAGAATTGGCGGGCTGAGGAGAATGCCGCGCGCGAAGGCGCCCAGAAGCGCATCGCCGAGGCACGCGCGCAGGGCAATGCCGCGGCCGAGCGGCGGCTCGCCGCGGCGCATGCCGAGACCGATGCCCGCATCGCGGCTGCCGAGGCGCAGATCGCCGCGGCAACCAGCGCGGCGAGCGACGAGATTGAGGCAGTGGCAGCCGACGCCGCGCGTGACATCGTCGCGCGCTTCTCGGGTGCCGAAGTCACGGCCGCAGAGGCCCAGAATGCAGTGAAGGCGGCGCTCCATGGCTGAGGCAAATCCGGTTGCGGCCGATCCGGTCGCCGAGAATCTGAGCGAGGCGAAACACGGCGAAGGCATGCCGGTTCGCGATACCGGCGCGCACGCCGTGACCGCGGCCGAGGGCGGCGTCGGGCCGACCGGCACGCATCATCCGGATCCCTCTATCTTCGGGCTAGACGCCACCGTCTGGGTGTCGATTGCGATGACGGCGTTCATCCTGATCCTCGTCTGGAAGAAAGTGCCGGGCCTGATCACGCGCGGGCTCGACAACCAGATTGCGGCGATCCGCAACCGTCTCGACGAAGCCAAGGCGCTTCGTGCCGAAGCCGAGGCGCTGCGCGACGAATATGCGCGCAAGATCGCCGGTGCCGAGGCGCAGGCGCAGGCGATGCTCGCACACGCCGACGAGGAGGCCAAGGCCGTGCTCGCCAAGGCCGAGGCCGATGCGACCGAGCTGACCGCGCGCCGTGCCCGCATGGCCGAGGACAAGATCGCCGCCGCCGAGCGCGCCGCGATTCAGGCGGTGCGCGCCAAAGCGGCCGACGCGGCGACCCGCGCAGCTGCGGCGATCATCGCCGAGAAGCACAATGCCCAGGCCGACAAGGCGCTGGTCGACAAGACCATCTCCGGGCTCGGCCGTCTCAACTGAGACGGCGGACAGACCGGCGTGCTAAGGCCGTGCCGTGGCTGTGAAGCAACCTGACAAGCAGATTCCGGCGCGCGATGCCGAGGACGCTCTACGCTGGCTCGGGATCGGCGGGGCTGTCGCGCTCGTGCTGGCGGTTCTCGCCGTCCTGCTCGCCTGGCAACGTGCCTCGGACGAGCGCCGGGCAGCACATGACGTCAAGGCGCGAGTCGAGGCCGAGATGAATCGAATCGAGGCCGAAGCGCAAAGGATCGAGCGCGAAGCATCGAAATGAACGTGGCCGCGTCGGTAGCGGTTTCCGCCGTTGGCATCGCATCGAACTGACGTTTACGTAACTTGCGGAATTTCCCGATAGTTGCTGTTAACTTTGTCGAAGGTCTGTTTCGGCGGCGAATTCATTTGCTCTTCTTGCGGCGCCGGGCATAGCAAACGACATGGTCATGAAACGCCTCAAGGTAGGCCGCATTGCTCTATTATCTGGGCTGGCGCTCATCTGCGCGGCGATGGCCGGCACCTTCGTGTTGTTTCGCGCCGACCAGCGCGCCGATGCTGCAGTCGTCGAGACGCTGCGGGTGCAGGAGCGGCTGAACAGCCTGATCACGCGCGCGCAGGAGGCGCTGCTCGGGGAGAGTGGCTATCTGATCGCCGGCGATGAGCGTTTCATCGTGCGGTACCGCGTGGCGCGAGACAAACTCTTTGTCGAGCTCGCCGCATTGACTCGGCGGGTTGCCGGCGATCCGGTGCAGACGGCGGCGGCGCGGAGGCTCGACCGCTGCTGGCGTTCGCGGCTGGCCTATACCGACGGACGGGTCGCATTGGTACGCGCCGGGCGGGCAGTGGAAGCCAGGCGCTCGCTTCGCATGGTGCTTGACCGGCCGATCGCCGATCGTTGCCGCACGATCGTAGTCGCCATGAAGGCCGAAGCGGCGCGGCGGTTCGCGGTCCAGCGCGCGGCCGCGAATCGCCAGGCGACGTTGCTGTCGGGCTGGTTGCTGCTGTGCGCGGCGGCCGTGACGGCGTTCGCGCTGCGCTCGACGTTCGTGGCGCTGTCGACCGCGCGCAAGGTTTCGGCGGCGCGCGATCAGTTGTTCAGCGCCAATGCGCGGCTGCACGAGGAGGCGGCGGGCCGGGAAGCCGTCGAGGGCCAGCTGCGCCAGCTGCAGAAGATGGAATCGATCGGCAAGCTGACCGGCGGCATCGCGCACGACTTCAACAACATGCTGGCGATCGTCATCGGTTCGCTCGATCTCGCGCGGCGCCGGATCGGGCATGACGTCAAGCGGGCGCAGCTGCATATCGATACGGCGATGTCGGGCGCGCAGCGCGCCGCCCAGCTCACTTCGCAGCTGCTCGCCTTCGGCCGCCGCCAGCCGCTCGCGCCCAGTGCCTTCGATGCCAGCCAGCTGATCCGACGGCTGTCCGAGCTGCTGCGGCGGACGATCGGCAGCCGGGTCGACTTCCAGATCGATCCGGCGAGCGGGCTATGGCCGATCTCCGCCGATGTCGGCCAGCTCGAAAGCGCGCTGGTCAATCTGTCGCTCAATGCGCGCGACGCGATGATCGATGGCGGCAAGCTGGTGGTCAGTACCGCGAACGTGAAACTGGATCGCGCTTATGCCGCGGCGCATCCCGACGTGGCGCCCGGCGACTATGTCTGCATCACCGTGCGGGACAGCGGCCCGGGGATGGCGGCAGAGGTGCGCGATCGTGCGTTCGAGCCCTTCTTCACAACCAAGCCGACGGGCAAGGGAACGGGGCTCGGGCTG
>JASLBO010000015.1 GCA_030146605.1 Sphingomonas sp.
TCTTGGTCTGCGCCTTGCGCTCGCGCGGCACCGCGCCGCCGCCGTCGCAGCCGGCGAGCAGCAGCACCATGACGCCCAGAGCGACGGCTGACTTCAATCGACATCCTCCACTTCCACGGTCTCGCCGGTCACCCGCTGCGATAGCGCAGCGGCCATGAACGCGTCGAGGTCTCCGTCGAGCACGTCGCCCGGCGCGGTGGAGGTGATGCCGGTGCGCAGGTCCTTCACCAGCTGATAGGGCTGGAGGACATAGGAGCGGATCTGGTGGCCCCAGCCGATATCGGTCTTGCTGGCATTCTCGGCATTCGCGGCAACCTCGCGGATCTGCAGCTCGCGCTCGTAGAGGCGGGCGCGGAGCTGGTTATAGGCCTCGGCCTTGTTCTTGTGCTGGCTGCGCTGGTTCTGGCACTGCACCACGATCCCGGTCGGGATATGGGTGATGCGCACCGCCGAATCGGTGGTGTTGATGTGCTGCCCGCCCGCGCCCGAGGCGCGATAGGTGTCGATGCGCAGATCGCTCTCGTTATACTCGACGTTGATGTCGTCATCGATCACCGGATAGACCCACACGCTCGAGAAGCTGGTGTGGCGGCGCGCGGCGCTGTCGTACGGCGAGATGCGGACGAGGCGGTGGACGCCGCTCTCGGTCTTGGCATAGCCATAGGCGTTCTCGCCCTTGATCAGCAAAGTGGCCGATTTGATCCCGGCCTGCTCGCCGGCGTGATAGTCGATCAGCTCGACCTTCATGCCGTGGCGCTCGGCCCAGCGCGTGTACATGCGCAGGAGCATCCCCGCCCAGTCGTTGCTCTCGGTGCCGCCGGCGCCCGAGTTGATCTCGACATAGGTGTCGTTGGGATCGGCCTCGCCCGAGAGCAAAGCCTTGACCTTGTCGATCTCGGCACGCGCGGCGAGCGCGCCGAGCGCGGCGGTGCCGTCGCTCGCCATTTCCTCGTCGCCCTCGGCCTCGGCCATCTCGATCAGCTCGGCGGTGTCGTTGAGCTCGGTCTCGATCGCGCGCGTGGCGCTGACCGCCTCCTCGAGCCGGCGGCGTTCGCGCATCACTTCCTGCGCGGCCTTGGCGTCGTTCCACAGAGTCGGATCCTCGACGCGCGCGTTGAGCTCGTCGAGCCGGCGCAGCGCGCGGTCCCAATCGAGGAACCGGCGCAGCAGCGCCAGCGCCGCCTTGATCTTGTCGACATGAGCCTGCGCTTCGGCGCGCATGGGAGTACCTTTCGAAAACTTGCCGTCACCCCGGCGAAGGCCGGGGCCCAGAGTCACAAGCCACGTCGCCGGCGGCTCTGGATCCCGGCTTTCGCCGGGATGACGAATATAGGGTGTCTGCTCCGCGCTAGTAGATTCCGCCCTCGCGTTGCAAGAAATCGCTGTCGCCCGGCGATTGCGTCTTGGGCGCGGCCTTCTTCTGGACAGCCTTGGTCTCGGCCGCTTCCTCTTCCTGCCCGCCGCGGCGCCGGCGCTGCGGCTCGACCTCGGGCTTGAAGGCTTCCCAGATCACCGAGGCGAGCGGGTCGCTGGTTGGCCAGCCGCCGAACACCTTGCGGCCGCTTCCCCGATCGACGCGGACCATGCGGATGCCCGCGGGGGCAGTGAAGGGCAGCACTTCCATGTCCTTGAAGGCGGGGATGGCGAACTGCTTGAAGATCGGCGCGGCGATCGATCCGCCCTGGGCATAGCCGCCGAGATTGGTCGGGCTGTCATAGCCGAGATAGAGCCCGCCGATCATCTGCGGGGTGCCGCCGACGAACCACACATCGGTCGGTCCCGAAGTGGTGCCGGTCTTGCCCATGATCGGCCGGCCGAGATCGCGCAGCGTCGTGGCGGTGCCGCGCTGGATCACGCCTTCGGTGATGTGGACGATCTGATAGGCGCTCATCGGCTCGACCACCTGCCGCGCGCGGGTCACCGGACGCGGCATCGCGCCGCCGTCATAGTCGCGGGCGTTGCAGCGATCGCAGGCGCGCCAGTTTTCGGGGAAGATCACCTGGCCGCGGCGGTTCTGGACGAAGTCGATCACCGTCGGGTTGAGCGCGCGGCCGTGGTTCACGAGGATCGAATAGGCATTGACCATGCGCATCACGGTCGTCTCGCCGGCGCCCAGCGCATAGCTGAGATAGGTCGGGAATTTCTGCTTCGAGACGCCGACGCGCTGGATCAGATCGACCACCTTGTCCATGCCGATCTGGTTGGCGACCTGCACGGTCATCAGATTGCGCGACTGCTCGACGCCCCAGCGCAGCGTCTTCGGGCCGGCGCCGCGCTGGTTGCCGAAGTTGCGGAAGCATTTGTTGCCGAGTCCGGCGCCCTGCCAGACGCAGAAGGGCGCGTCGACGACGATCGTCGCGGGGGTCAGCCCCTGTTCCATCGCGGCGGCATAGACCAGCGGCTTGATCGTCGATCCGGGCTGGCGCTGCGCCTGAGTGGCGCGGTTGAACGACTGGAGGCGCGAATCGAACCCGCCCTGCATCGCCAGCACCCGGCCGGTGCGCGGATCCTCGACGACGAAGCCGCCCGAGACCTTGGGGACGGAGCGGAGCGCCCACGCGCTGCCTTCGGGCGCGACCGCGATGATGTCGCCGGCCCGGATCGCCGAGAACGCTTCGCCGCCCTTGCCGCGGACGGGCATCGTCGCGAGGCTGCGCGGCAGGGTGCCGGTCTGGCCGTTGTCGAAGCCGAGCTCCCAGCTGTCGCCGGTGCGCCGGATTGCGATGGCGGCGCGCCAGTCTTCGTAATCGACCCCGATATTGGTGTTGAGCAGCGTCTGGAGCCAGCTGTTGCCGATTTCCTTGTGCTCGCTCGGCCCGCTCCAGCCGCGCCCGCGATCGTAGCGGAGCAGGCCGTCGCGCAGGGCCTTCTGGGCATATTGCTGGAGCCGCGGATCGAGCGAGGTGCGCACCCACAGGCCGCCGCCATAGACGCTGTGGGGGCCGTCCTCGAACTTCTCGCCGAACTTGTCGATCAGCTGACGGCGGACTTCCTCGACGAAATAGCCGCCGACGCGCTCGTATCTGGGGGTCTGGCGCGGGATCGTGCCCAGCGGCGCGCCGACCGCCTCGTCGTGCGCGGCGCGGGTGATGAAGCCGTTTTCGAGCATCTGGCCGAGCACCCAGTTGCGCCGCTCGAGCGCGCGATCCTCATGGCGCTCGGGGGCGTAATTGGCCGGGCCCTTGGGCAGGATCGCGAGATAGGCCATTTGCGGCAGGCTGAGCTTGTCGAGCTCCATGCCGAAATAGGCCTGGCTGGCCGCCTCGACTCCGCCGGCGTTGCGGCCGAGCTCGATCGAATTGAGGTAGAGCTCGAGGATATGCTCCTTGGAGAGCGTATTCTCGATCTTCCAGGCGAGGATCGCTTCCTTGGCCTTGCGCTGATAGCTGACTTCGTCGCCGATCAGCAGGTTCTTGGCGACCTGCTGGGTGATCGTCGAGGTGCCGCGCGGAGTCGAGCCGCTGACGATCCCCTGGAATGCGGCGCGCGCCAGCCCGGGGATGTCGATGCCGTGATGGCTGAAGAAGGTCTTGTCCTCGGCCGAGAGGAACGCCTCGACCAATTGCTTGGGATATTCGGCGTAGCTCAGCTGGACGCGGCGCTCGCGGGCATAAGAGTGGATCGGCAGCCCGTCGGCCGAGCGGACATTGGTCGGCAGCGGCGGCTCATAGGCGCGCAAGCTTTCCACCGAGGGCAGATTGCGTGCGATCAGCGCCCAGACGAGGAACCAGAACAGCCCGGCGAGCAGCGCCAGCCACGCCAGAATCCGGAACCACCAGCGGCGATGGACGCGGCCATACCAGCCGCGGATCCCGCCGGCTCCGCGCTTGATCGTCACCTTCTCGCTGGAAATGCTGCCGTCCGCCATGCGGGGTGCGGTGTAGCAACTTTCTCGGGGGATGAAACCCGATCAGAACGCCCGCGAAATCAACTCGTCCGTTTCGCCTCTATAATGACCGCATGAACGAGGGGGGGACAGAGCGATTCAGCGCGATGCGACGCGCGTGGCAAAGTGAATTTCCACTGCCTTGCGGACGCTTTGCGCAACCCGTTGCTGGCCGTCGCTCGAAGCGAGGAAGGCCGCATCGGCGAGATTCGAGATATAGCCGGTCTCGAACAGCACCGACGGCATGTCGGGTGCCTTGAGCACCATCAACGAAGCCATGCGGTGATAATTGGGCTTGATCGGGATCAGCGGCTGCGCCTCGCGGCCGAGCAATCGGGCGAAGTTCGCCGACATGTTCATCGTCTCGCGCTGGGTGAGGTCGATCAGGATCGACGAGATGTCGGGGCTGGCGACGCCGAGATCGACTCCGGCGAGGATGTCGGCCTTGTTCTCGCGCGCCGCGAGCCGCGCGGCTTCCTTGTCGGACGCGACTTCGGACAAAGTATAGACCGTCGCGCCGGTGGCTTCGGGATTGCCGGCGCTGTCGCAATGCACCGAGATGAACAGGTCGGCCTTCAATCGCCGGGCGAGCCCGTAGCGCTCCTGGAGCACGAGGAAACGATCGTCCTCGCGGGTGAGCGCGACGCGGACCCGGCCCGAGGCGAGCAGCGCCCGCTTGATCGCCATCGCCACTTCGAGCGTCACTTCCTTCTCGCGCAGGGCCCCGTCGGGAGACAGCGCGCCGGGATCGTGCCCGCCATGGCCGGCGTCGATCACCACCAGCGGCCTGCCGGCATCGCCATAGACCCGCGGCAGCGGCGCGCGCGAAACGCGCTTCGGCAGCGCCATCGACACGCTGTACGCAGGCCGCCGCGCCGGCTCGAAATAGCTGAACGGCGGCAGGAAGCGCATCCGCCGCTCGGCCGCGGCGCGCGCGAAGCGTTCGTCATCGACGGTCCTCAGCACCAGCGTCAGCGTGCGGCCGTCCTTGCCGAAGCTGCCTTCGCTGACGATCGCCGGCCGCGCGAGATCGAGGACGATGCGCGCGCCATCGCCCTGAACGCCCTGGCGGATCTTCGCCACCGCGCCGCCCGCGACGGCGTCGCGGCCGGGTCCGGCGCCGCCCACGTCGAGCGCGATCCGCTGCGGCCCGGCGAGCAGGAAGGTGCTCGCCTGCGTCACCGGCGCGTCGAACGTCACCACGACGCGGTCGCCGTGCACGCGCACGCCCTGCACGACGCCTGCCCAGCTCGGCACTCCGGTCAACCAGCCGGAGAGTAGGGCAAGCAGGAATAGCACCCGCGCGATATGCCGCGCCGGGCCATGAGGGGTCCAGCCCAAATGCATGATACCTAACTCTGAGACACGTCTTCCCTGACAGCTCCGGTTTAGGCAGCGCCCCTCAAGTCGAGGTGAAACAGCTTGGTTAACCGGCATAAATTTGCCGGTCGCCGGCAATTGCATGCCGGATTTCGCATGGCGTTATTCGTATCCGGTGCAGTTGCCGCGTGGCACGGGGGGTGCTAGCAAGAGCTGGCTCCGATCCTTGTATCGGACCGGTTTCGCGGCCACTTTCGCCGCGGCAGTTCAGGTTGACGCTTGCATGAGGCAATTTCCCCATCGTCCCACCCGCCAGGCCCTTGCGGCCGGCCGCGTGACGACGGCGGAGCTTCCGGACCACGCGTCCGGGCGTGCCCTGCGAGCAGCAGCATTTTTCGAAACCTGCGAGACCACAGCCGGCGCCGCCGGCCCAGGCCGCACTTTATATCGCGCGCTCGCGCTCCAGCCCTTCAGGGTTACCACCTTCAGGGGTCCAGGCCGGCGCGCCCGGAGAACACTAAATGACCATGCGTATGCTGATCGACGCACGCCACCGGGAAGAGACCCGGGTCGCCGTCGTCAAAGGGAACCGGATCGAGGAGTTTGATTTCGAGTCCGCCGAGCGCAAGCAGCTCAAGGGCAACATCTATCTCGCCAAGGTTACCCGGGTAGAACCGTCGCTCCAGGCGGCGTTCGTCGATTATGGCGGCAACCGCCACGGCTTCCTCGCTTTCAGCGAAATCCACCCGGATTATTATCAGATCCCCAAGGAAGATCGCGAAGCCCTGCTCCGCGAAGAGGCCGAGCACGCCGCCGAGGAAGCCGCGCTGCGCGCGCAGGATGACGGCGACGACGACGACCATCATCTCGACGGCGAGGACGGCGTCGAGGTGCTCGAGCGCCCGCACGACGACGACGAGCATGAAGACGATGCCGAGGCGTCCGAGAGCGAGAGCGAGGGCGGCGAAGGCCATGACCGCGGCGGCCGCGGCCAAGGCCGTGGCCGGCGTCGCGGCCGGGGCGGCAAGGAAGACGAGGCCGAGGCACTGCGCCAGCGCCGCATGAACCTGCGCCGCCGCTACAAGATCCAGGACGTGATCCGCCGCCGTCAGGTGCTGCTGGTCCAGGTCGTCAAGGAAGAGCGCGGCAACAAGGGCGCGGCGCTGACCACTTATCTGAGCCTCGCCGGCCGCTATTGCGTGCTGATGCCCAACACCGCGCATGGCGGCGGGATTTCGCGCAAGATCAGTTCGGCCGCCGATCGCAAGCGCCTCAAGACGATCATGGCGGACCTCAAGCTGCCGCCGTCGATGGGCTGCATCGTCCGCACCGCCGGGCTCCAGCGCACCAAGACCGAGATCAAGCGCGATTTCGACTATCTCGCGCGGCTGTGGGACGGGATCCGCGAGACGACCTTGCAATCGTCGGCGCCGGCGCTCGTCTATGGCGACAGCGACCTGCTCAAGCGCGCGATCCGCGATATCTACAACAAGGATATCGACGAAGTCATCGTCGAGGGCGAGGACGGCTATCGTCAGGCCAAGGAGTTCATGAAGCTCCTGATGCCGAGCCACGCCAAAAAGGTGAAGCAATATGCCGATGCGGTGCCGCTGTTCCAGCGCGCCGGCGTCGAGGACCAGCTCTCCGCGATGTGCAACCCGGTCGTCCAGCTCAAATCGGGCGGCTATCTGGTGATCAACCCGACCGAGGCTCTGGTCTCGATCGACATCAACTCGGGCCGTTCGACCCGCGAGCACAATATCGAGCAGACCGCGACCCAGACCAACCTCGAGGCCGCGCAGGAAATCGCGCGCCAGCTGCGGCTGCGCGACATGGCCGGGCTCGTCGTCATCGACTTTATCGACATGGATCACGGATCGAACGTCCGTAAGGTCGAGAAGGCGATGAAGGAGGCGCTCAAGAACGATCGCGCCCGCATCCAGGTCGGCCGCATCTCGGCCTTCGGCCTGATGGAGATGAGCCGCCAGCGGCTGCGCACCGGCGTGCTCGAGGCATCGACTCGCCAGTGCCCGCATTGCGAAGGCACCGGCCTCGTCCGCACCGCATCGTCGGCGGGCCTGTCTGCGCTGCGCATGATCGAGGACGAGGCCGCCCGCGGCCGCGGCTCGCAGATCCTGCTCCGCGCCAGCGCCGAAGCCGCCTTCTACGTGCTCAACCAGAAGCGCGCCGACATCGCCGAGATCGAGGATCGCTACGGCGTCCATGTCGAGATCCTCGCCGGCAACGACGAGGAAGGCGCCCGCATGTCGGTCGAGGCCGCGGGCCCACCGCCCGCGCACGCACCGAAGTTCGAGCTCCTCGTCGAGGAAGAAGAGGACGATTACGTCGAGGAGATCGACGCCGAGGAAGAAGAGGAGGAGATCGCCGAGG
>JASLBO010000064.1 GCA_030146605.1 Sphingomonas sp.
ATGGGCGCGCTGTTCACCGTGCCGGTCGCCAAAGCGAGCTGGGGCGCGTTCGTGGCGTGGCTGCGCGCCGGTCCCGGGCAATTGGTCGGACTGAGCCTCGACACCGAGCATGACTACAAGGCCCCGCTTTATGGAGCGCCGACCTTTCTGCTGACCGGCAACGAAGCGCAGGGCATGCCGGATTTGATGGCCGGGGAATGCGACCTGCTGGTCAAGATTCCGATGCTCGGCAAGGCCGACAGCCTCAACGCCGCGGTTGCCACTGCTGTGATGGCCTATGAGGTGCTGAGCAGGGTTCGCGGCGCACAAAGCTGAACGGGAGCCGATCGTTACGGCCATGCATTGTTCAGCCGCGCGGCGGCAGAGCGCCGCGACCAAGGAGAACAATGCCGTGATGAAACTCGCCGCCGCCGGATTGCTGACGCTGATCGCCCTTCCCGCGCTCGCCCAGTCGAACGCCCAGCCCTTTCGCGCGACCGGCACCGAACCGTTCTGGTCGCTGACGATCGACGGCTCGACGATCCGCTACCAACCGGCGGGCGGGCGCGTCGTCAGCGTCGCACGGCCGCGGCCGATCATCGGCTTCAACGGCGAAAATTATCGGACGCGCCGCCTCACCGTCGACATCACCCATGTCGAGTGCAGCGACGGAATGAGCGGCCGGACATATCACGACACGGTGACGCTGAAGGTCGCCGGGCGCACGCTGCGCGGCTGTGGCGGCGAAATCCTGTCCGAGGCCCCTGCCCAGGCTTCGCTGCTCGAAGGCAGCTGGCGGATCGCCTCGATCGGCGGCCGGCCGGTGTCGCCCCGCACCAGCCCGCGGGTGACGTTCAGCGGCGCGCGGATCAGCGGCAATGCCAGCTGCAACAACTTCAACGGCAGCTTCCGCTTCGAGCGCGGACGGCTGACGGCGGGCCGGCTCGCCTCTACCAGGATGGCGTGCGCGCTGCGCGTGCAGAACGTCCAGGAGAGCAACGTGCTGCGGATCCTCGGCGAGCCGCTGAGCGTCAGCCGCAATCGCGGCGGCAAGCTGGTCCTGACCGGCCGGCCGGGGGACACGCTGACACTGGTGCCGGCGCGGCGATAATCGATCCTCCCTCGCGGAGCGGAGGAGGATTATTACTCGGCCGCTTTCAGTTCGTCGTCCGCGCTCTCAGCATGGCTGGCGAGGAGCTCGACCGGCGAAACGCTCTCGATCTCGCGCGCGCCGGGCTCGATGTTGAGGTCCTTGAGCTTGCGCGCGCTGACCAGCGCGCGCGTCTCGAGACTGTTCGCGAAGGTGTTGTAATTCTTGACCGCGGTGTTGAGCCCGCTGCCGACCACGCGCAGATCGCCGAGCGCCTTGGCGAGCCGGTCGTACAGCTCCTTGCCCAGCTCGCCGATCTGCCTGGCTTCCTTGGCGAGCTTCTCCTGACGCCAGACCGCGGCGACGGTGCGCGCGATGGCGATCAGGTTGGTCGGGGTCGACAGCAAGACGCGCTTGTCGAAAGCGAAGTCCCACAGCGTCGGATCATGCTCGAGCGCCGCTGAGAGGAAATGCTCGCCGGGGACGAACATGATCACATAGTCCGGCGCATCCTCGAACTGGCTCCAATAGGCCTTGTTGCCGAGGCCGTTGATATGCGCACGCATCGAATCGGCATGCGCCTTGAGCCCTGCAAAGCGCTCGATATCGTCGACCGCGCCGAACGCATCCTGATAGGCGTTGAGCGACACCTTGGCGTCGATCACCAGCGCGCGGCCGCCGGGCACCCGAACAATCGCATCCGGGCGCAGCCGGCCACCGTCTTCGCCCGCGGTGTTCACTTCGGTCTGGAAATCGGTGTGTTCGGACAGTCCGCAGGTCTCGAGCACGTTCTTCAATTGCTGCTCGCCCCAGCGCCCGCGCGACTTGGGGGCGTTGCGCAGCGAATTGACCAGTTTGGCGGCCTCGGTGCTCACCTTTTCCTGCCCAATCCGCATCTGCTCGATCTGGCCCTTGAGCTCGCCGAACGCGTCGCGCCGCTCGGCCTCGACCTTGGCGACGCCTTCCTCATAGCGCTGGAGGCGTTCGCTGACCGGCTGGAGCATCGATTTGAGGTTTTGCCCGGCAACCTCCTCGGATTGCTTGAAGCGCGCTTCGGCGCGGTCGAGGAACGCCTTTTGCGTTTCGCCGAGCATCGTGGCGGCGAGTTCGCGAAACTGGCCCGCCATGACGTCGCGCGCGCCCTTGAACTCGGCGAGCCGCTCTTCAAAGGCTTCGGCCTTGGCGCGGAGTTCCGTGAGCTGGAGCCGGGCTTCGTCGCGCTCATCGCGGATATGCGAGAGCTCGGCACGCAGTCCGGGGATTTCCCCTGCCCGTTCCTCCGCAGCGGCGAGATCCGAGATCGCCGCCTTGAAGTCAGTTTCGCGGCGCGCAAGGTCGGCGCGGGCCTGCATCGTGCCACGCGAGCCGAGGAACCAGCCGAGCGCCAGACCGCCGAGCAGCGCAACGACGGTCAGAATGAGTGCGAGCGAGTCCAACCTTGCCTCCCGGAACAGAAGGCGAACCTAGCGGGTGAGCCGAAATCGGGCAACCATATACTCGTCATCCCGGCGAAAGCCGGGATGACGTACGCTTTACGCTGCAGCCTTGCGGGCCTTGGCGAGCTTCTTGAGGATCATGTCGCGCTTGAGACGCGAGAGATGGTCGATGAACACGACGCCTTCGAGATGGTCCATCTCGTGCTGGATGCAGGTGGCGAGCAGGCCCTCATAGACCTCGTCATGCGCGGCGCCCTGTTCGTCGAGCCATTTGACCCGGCAGCGCGCGGGACGCTCGACATCGGCGAACTGCTCGGGGATCGACAGACAGCCTTCGGTATAGACCGACTGTTCCTCGGCGGGATCGAGGATCTCGGGATTGATGAAGACACGCGGGGCGCGGATCGGCTTGCCCTCTTCGTCTTCCTCCTCCTGCAGGTCCATGACGATGACGCGCTTGGGCACGCCGACCTGGATCGCGGCGAGGCCGATGCCGGGGGCGTCGTACATCGTGTCGAACATGTCGGCGATCAGGTCGCGCAGTGCGTCGTCCACCGCCTCCACGGGCTGGGAGATGAGGCGCAGGCGCGGATCAGGGACTTCGAGGATCGGTAGGACGGACATTGGCCTAAAATAGTCGGCGGGCCCCGCGGTCGCAAGCGTGTAAAGCTATTTTGGGTTCACGCGAAGCCGCGAAGCCGCGAAGAAGAAACAGAAATGGTTCGCGCAGAGGCGCAGAGGGGCGCAGAGGGTGGTCCCGCTTTGCAGCGTCAGCTGCCTTTCCTCGATCGACGCGGGCGGCGCGATGGAGGTGCTCCTGCGCTGCGCGCAGGCCGAACATCTCTGCGCTCTCTGCGCCTCTGTGCGAACAAATCTTCGGGCTTCGCGTGAATCAGCTCAAGCCACCGGGCGGCGCGCGCGCAATGCCTGGGCCAAGGTGCCCTCATCGAGATAGTCGAGCTCGCCGCCGACGGGCAGGCCGTGGGCGAGCTGGGTGATGCGCACCGGATAGGCTTCGAGCCGCTCGGCGAGATAATGCGCGGTGGTCTGGCCGTCGAGCGTCGCGTTCATCGCGAGCACGACTTCGTCGATCCCGCCCGCGGCAACACGTCGGACGAGGCTGTCGACGCGCAGATCCTCGGGGCGAACCCCCTCGAGCGCCGAGAGCCGGCCACCGAGGACGTGGAACTTGCCGGGGAAGAGCCGCGAGCGATCGAGCGCCCAGAGATCGGCGACTTCCTCGACCACGCAGAGCGAGCGTGCGTCGCGGCGGGGATCGGCGCACACCGCGCACGGATCGCTGGTGTCGACATTGCCGCAGATCGTGCAGGTGCTGAGGCGATGGCTGACTGCGGTGAGCGCCGACAGCAACGGATCGAGCGCAGTCTCGCGCTTCTTGAGCAAATGGAGCACCGCGCGGCGCGCCGAACGCGGGCCGAGGCCGGGGAGGCGCGACAGTGCCTGGGTGAGTGCCTCGATTTCAGGAGATGCCAGTTGGGAGAGATAGCTCCGTCGAGAGGGAAAGCCACCCCCCGTCATCCCGGCGCACGCCGGGATCTCTATGCGATGGCTCGACC
>JASLBO010000081.1 GCA_030146605.1 Sphingomonas sp.
GCCGCGCACAGTTCGCGGCACGCTGATGTAAGAACAGCTTTGAATGCGTGAAGGGTCGGAGCAGCTGCTTCGGCCCTTTTTCGTGCTGCCCTCCTTGTAATTTGACGTTCAGCTTGACGATGATAGTCTCGTTTACCGACATAGAGGGGAGTAGCTGCCGTGCTTCGTCCGATGCTTGCCGCCTTGACCGTCATTCTGGTCGTTCCCGCAGCCGCCTATGCCCAAACCGCATTGTCCGAAACCGATCAGCAGCGCGTCGTTTGCGCTCCCAAACGCGATCAGGCCGGCAACAAGATAGCCGGGCAGATCTGCATGTCCGGCCGCGAATGGCAGAAGGCACTGGCCAAGGTGCGGATGCCGGGGAAATACCGGTACGCGTCGGCCCGGTCCTCGCGAAGCTCAGGGGCCGGCCATCTGGCATATCCGAACTATTTCCGGACCAGCGCCTGGTGATCCGGACCGTCGCGCCCGCCTGACGGCATCCCGATACTATTCGACCGGCGCTCCGCCCTTGTAGAGCGCCAGGACCTTGCCCTGTACCGGCAGCCGATCGAACGGCGTGTTGCCCGCGCGCGCCACCATGCGTTCGGCCTCGATCTGCCACGGCGCGCCGGGATCGATGACGATCAGGTCGGCGGGGCTGCCCGGCGCCAGCGTTCCAGTCGCCAGGCCGAGGATCTTCGCAGGGTTCGCAGCGAGCAAGGCGAACAGATGCTCGATCGGGATCAGCCCGTCGCGCACCAGCCCCAGCGACAGCGCGAGCAACGTCTCCGCGCCCGACATGCCGGGCTCGGCATCGGTGAACGGCAGGCGCTTGGCTTCGGGTCCGCGCGGATCGTGGCCCGAGGCGATCACGTCGATCGTGCCGTCCTTCACCGCGGCGAGCGCCGCCTGACGATCGCTCTCGTCTCGGAGCGGCGGGGAAAGCCGCGCGTAGGTGCGGAAATCGCTGATCGCGATGTCGGAGAGCAGCAAATGCGCCGGAGTGATGCCGCAGGTGACCGCGACGCCGCGGCGTTTGGCGGCGCGGATCAGGTCGAAAGCAGGCGCGGTGGTGATCTGGCGGAAGTGGATCCGCGCGCCGGTCTCCTCAGCAAGCGTCAGGTCGCGCGCGACGGCGAGCGCCTCGGCGATCGCGGGTGCTGCGGGAAGGCCGTGGCGGGTCGCGGTTTCCCCCTCGGTCGCCACCACGCCGTCGGTCAGCCCGCCATCCTCGGCGTGCACGACCACGACAAGGCCGCAATCGCGGGCATAGGCGAGCAGCTTGCGCATCGTTCCCGACGAGGGAATCCAGCGGCGCCCGGTGGCGACGGCGCGTGCGCCGGCCGAGCCATTGATCGCCATCTCGCCGAGATCCTGTCCCGCGAGCCCGCGCGTCGCGGCGGCGAGCGGGTGTACCCACAAAGCAGGCTTGCCCGACAGTGCGGCACGACGGACGATGCCGGGATCGTCGAGCACCGGCGATTGATCAGGCATCAGCCCGACCCGGGCGATTCCGCCCGCGCGGCAGGCGGCCTTGTCGACCGAGAAGACGCCGAGATCGATCAGCGCGGGGGCCAGCGTCTTGCCGGCGAGGTCGATGCGCTCGGCATCGCCGGGGATCTCGAAGTCGCCGGTGGCGGCGATGGTCTCGCCGTCGACCAGCAGGCCGCCGATGGTCGCGCCGCCCGTCGGGCAGACGAGCTGGGCGTTGAGGAAGGCGGTCTTCATGCCCAGCCTTCCACGCCGCGCTCGCCGCGGGTGAGCACGTCGAGGCACGCCATGCGGACCGCGACGCCCATCTCGACCTGCTCGGTGATCGCGCTACGGGTCGGGTGATCGGCGACGGAGGATTCGATCTCGACACCGCGGTTCATCGGTCCGGGGTGCATCACCAGCGCATCGGGTCTCGCCAGAGCGAGCCGCTCGGGAGTGAGCCCGTAACGCATGTGAAACTCGCGGGTGGAGGGGATGTAGCCGCCTGCCATCCGCTCGTTCTGGACGCGGAGCATCATCACCACGTCGGCGCCTTCCAGCGCGGCGTCGAAATCGGTGTAGGGCTGTACGTACATCCGCTCAATCGCCGCCGGCATCAATGTCGACGGCGCGACGACGCGGACCTCGGCGGCCAAGGCAGTCAGCGCCAGCATGTTCGAGCGCGCGACGCGGCTATGGAGGATGTCGCCGCAGATCACCACGCGCTGGCCCGCGATCGATCCGCGGCGGCGGCGAATGGTTAGCGCATCGAGCAGCGCCTGGGTCGGATGTTCGTGCCAGCCGTCGCCGGCGTTGAGTACCGGGCAGTCGACCTTCTGTGCGATCAGATCGACCGCGCCCGAGCTCATGTGGCGGATGACGATCACATCGGCGCGCATCGCGTTGAGCGTAACTGCGGTGTCGATCAGGGTCTCGCCCTTCTTCACCGAGCTTTGGGCGGCGTGCATGTTGACGACGTCGGCGCCCAGCCTCTTGCCGGCGATCTCGAACGACAGCAGTGTCCGCGTTGAATTCTCGAAAAAGGCGTTGATCTGGGTCAGGCCTTCGAGGCGCTTGTCGCTCTTGGCGCGGCTCCGGTTGACCTCGACCCATTGCTCGGCTTCGTCGAGCAGGAAGGTGATCTCGTGCGGTTGTAGCCCGGCGATGCCGGTAAGGTGCCGGTGCGGGAACACGGCGCTGCCCCCTATCTGGGCACCGGGGCGATGATCGGAAGCTTGCATTAAAG
>JASLBO010000110.1 GCA_030146605.1 Sphingomonas sp.
CCCGCGCAAGGGCTTCGTCCCGCGCAACCGCTACCGCCCCGCCCAGTTCAACGAAGTCGATAAATGGCGCCGCTACACCGGCCAGGGCGAAGGCTGGCACGGCTTCCCCGCCGTTCGCCAGCTCGAAGGGCTTCCCCCCGAACTGCTGCTGGTGCCGCTGCCCGGCCACACCTGGGGCCATGCCGGGGTGGCGATCGACACCGGCAATGGCTGGTTGCTCCACGCCGGCGACGCCTATTTCTACCGCGGCGAGATGCGGCAGGCGAAGCGGCATTGCACCCCGGGGCTGCGCGGTTACCAGAATCTGATGGAAGTCGCGCGCGATCAGCGGCTCGGCAATCAGGAGCGGCTGCGCCGGCTCTCGATCGAGCGGCGCGGCGAGGTCAAGATCTTGTGCGCGCACGATCCGGTCGAGTTCGAGCGCGCCGCCGCGGGCATGCTGTTGTGAGGCCCGGCGGCGCCCGATAAGGCAGGGCATGGCCGAACCTCTCGAAATCGCTTCCGACCGGCTGCGCGCCGTCATCAATCCGTTCGGCGCCGAGCTGTCCTCGCTCCGCACGCGCGATGGCGCCGAGCTGATGACCGATGCCGATCCCGCTTTCTGGAGCGGGCGCGCGCCTTTGCTGTTCCCGATCGTCGGGCGGCTGATGGACGACAGATACCGGCTCGACGGCAAGGAATACCCGCTTCCGCAGCACGGCTTTGCACGCCGCCAGCCTTTCGTGCTGGTCGAGCAGACGCCGGAACGCGCGATCTTCCGGCTGACCGACAATGCGGAAACGCGCGCCGTCTACCCCTTTGCCTTCAGCCTCGACGCCGCCTTCACCCTCGACGGCGCCACGCTGGCGATCGATATCACCGTCACCAACACCGGTGACCGCGACATGCCGGCCAGCTTCGGCTTCCACCCCGCTTTCGCCTGGCCGCTGCCGTTCGGCCGATCCCGCGAAGATCATCGCATCGTCTTCGAGAAGGACGAGCCGGCCGAGCTCTCGGCGATCGTCAAAGGCGGATGGATCGCGCCCGAGACCTGGCCGAGCCCGCTCGGTGGCCGCGTGCTGCGGCTCGACGACGCGATGTTCGAACGCGACGCATTGGTCTGGGACCGCCTCGAGAGCCGGTCGCTGCGTTATGACGGCGGTGACGGCCCCGGGCTGGAGATCGGCTTCGCCGGCATGCCCGGGCTCGGCATCTGGACCAAACCCGGCGCGCGCTTCGTCTGCATCGAGCCGTGGCACGGCATCGCCGACCGACAAGGCTTCGACGGCGAGATCTGGGACAAGCCCGGCATCCTCCGCTTCGCGCACGGACAGGCACGCACCTTCAGCATGCAGGTGACGCTGGCGGACTAAGCCGCTAGAGGGCCGCGATGCCTTCCGACCATATCAACGATCGCCGCACCTTCGCGATCATCTCGCATCCCGACGCCGGCAAGACCACGCTGACCGAGAAATTGCTGCTGTTCGGCGGCGCGATTCACTTGGCCGGCGAAGTAAAGGCGCGCGGCCAGGCGCGGCGCGCGCGCTCGGACTGGATGAAGATCGAGCAGCAGCGCGGCATCTCGGTCACGTCGAGCGTGATGACCTTCGAACGAAAGGGCATCACCTTCAACCTGCTCGACACCCCGGGCCACGAGGACTTCAGCGAAGACACCTATCGCACGCTGACCGCGGTCGACTCGGCCGTCATGGTGATCGACGTCGCCAAGGGCATCGAGAGCCAGACGCGCAAATTGTTCGAAGTCTGCCGGCTGCGCAACGTGCCGATCATCACCTTCGTCAACAAGGTCGATCGCGAGGGCCGCGAGGTGTTCGACATCCTCGACGAGGTGGCGAATTTGCTCGCGCTCGACGTGACGCCGATGACGTGGCCGGTGGGGATGGGGGGCACCTTCGAGGGGATTTACGACCTTGCCAACAAGCGGCTGCTGCTTCCCGAGGGCGACAGCCGCGAGTTCCAGGGCAAGGTGATCCAGACGACCGGGCTCGACGATCCGCAGCTCGATGCAATCATCTCGGCCGAGAATCTCGCCAAGCTGCGCGAGAATGTCGAGCTGGCCGGGGTTGGCTATCCCGAGTTCGACGGTGAGGCCTATCGCAACGGTGATCTGACTCCGGTCTATTTCGGCTCGGCGCTCAAGGAGTTCGGAGTCGATTCGCTGATCAACGCGATCGCCGAGTTCGCGCCGCCGCCGCGCTCGCAGCCGGCCGCGCCCGCGCCGGTTTCGCCCGATCGCGACGAAGTCACCGGCTTCGTGTTCAAGGTCCAGGCCAATATGGACCCCAACCACCGTGATCGCATCGCCTTCATGCGATTGTGCTCGGGGACGTTCAAGCGCGGCATGAAGCTGACCCCCACCGGGCATGGCAAGCCGATCGCGATTCATTCGCCGATCCTGTTCTTCGCGCGCGAACGCGAACTGGCCGACGAAGCCTATCCGGGCGACATCATCGGCATCCCCAATCACGGCACCTTGCGCGTGGGCGATACTTTGTCCGAGCGGGCGGAGGTGCGCTTCACCGGACTGCCCAATTTCGCCCCCGAAATCCTGCGCCGCGTCCAGCTCAAGGACCCGACCAAGACCAAGCAGCTTCGCAAGGCGCTCGACGACATGGCCGAAGAGGGGGTGACGCAGGTCTTCTATCCCGAGATCGGATCGAACTGGATCATCGGCGTGGTCGGCCAGCTCCAGCTCGACGTGCTGCTCTCGCGCCTCGATGCGGAGTACAAGGTCGCCGCGGGGCTGGAGATGGCGCCGTTTGAGACTGCACGCTGGATCTCGGCCGAAGACCCCAAGGATCTGCAGGAATTCATCGGCCTCAACCGCGGCGCAATGGCCAAGGACCGCGACGGCAACGCGGTGTTCATGGCGAAGTCGGCTTGGGAAGTGGGTTACATCGCCGACCGCTATTCCAGGGTGAAGTTCGCCGCGACAAGGGAGCGGTGATCTTCCAAGCCCCTCCCCTTCAGGGGAGGGGTTGGGGTGGGGCAGTGCCACGAGGCCAGTCTCGGTGAGACGGACAGGCCCCACCCCCAGCCCCTCCCCTGAAGGGGAGGGGAGCAGTTCAATCCACCCAGTCCCGCTGCAAAAACCGGCTGGCCAGCGCCATCAGCGCGCCCGCCACCACATACAAACACAGGCCCGCCGCGATCGCATAGCGCAATGCCTCGTCGCCATAAGCCGGGGTCAGCGCCTTCGACAGCGATCCGATCGCCCAGCTGCCCAGCCCCAGGCCGATCAGATTGTTGATCAGCAGGAAGCTCGCCGAAGCCGTCGCGCGCATATGCGCCGGAACGAGATGCTGGACCGCAGTGAGCACCGGCCCGAGCCAGACATAGACCAGCGCCTGCGGCAGCAGGAACAATGCAAAGGCCACCGGCCAGCTGCTCGACAGCGCGCCGGCGATGAACAAGGGCGCCCCCGCCACATAGCAGATCGCCGGCGCCAGCGCGTACCAGCGCCGGTTACGCGGCCCGAGCCGGTCGCCCAGCCAGCCGCCGAGCAGGATCCCGGCGACCCCGCCGGTGAGCAGCAGCGCCCCGAAGAACTGACCGGTCTGGACGAGGCTCAGCCCGAAGCTGCGCTGCATCAGGCTGGGCAGCCAGAACGCGACGCCATAGCCGCACATCGATCCGGCCGCCGCGCCGAATGCCATCAGCCAGAAGCCCGGCTTGGCGGCGAGGATGCCGAACACCCGCGCCACCGGCACCTGATTCTCCGCCGTCGCTATGGGGCGCGGCCGATCCTTCACCACCAGCCGGAAGATCGGCGCGATCGCCACTCCGGCAAGCCCCACGACGATGAACGCCGTCCGCCACGCGACATTCTGCGCGATATAGCCGCCCAGCAGCACCCCGCCCGCGGCGCCCAGTGGAATGCCGAGCGAATAGATCGACAGCGCCCGCGCGCGCTTCTCGGGCGGGAAATAGTCCGAGATCAGCGCATAGCTCGGCGCGACCCCGCCCGCCTCGCCGACGCCCACCCCGAGCCGGAACAGGAACATCTGGCTGAAATTCTGCGCGAATCCGCACAACGCCGTGAACCCGCTCCATACGCCGAGCGACACGGTTATCACCCAGGTCCGGCTGGTCCGGTCGGCGAGCAACGCCAGCGGAATCGCCAGCGTCGAATACAGCGCCGCAAAGGCCAGCCCGCCGAGCATGCCGAGCTGCGCATCGTCGAGCCCCAGATCCTTCTTCACCGGCTGGGCGAGGATGCTGAGGATCTGCCGGTCGAGGAAATTGAAGGTGTAGACCAGCAGCAGCATCGCGAGGACGATGCCGCGGTAACGCGGAGTGGGTTCGGCCATGCGCGGCTCCCTGCCAGCAACGAAGCCGGGCGTCACGCGACACCCGGCTCCGTGGCTTTCGATCGGATCAGAAGCGGACTTCGAACGTGCCGGTCACCGTCCGCGGCGGCCCGTAATAGCCGATCACCGAATTGCCGGTCAGCGCCCCGGGGAAGTTGTACCCGCCGACGCGGTAACGCGCGTCGGTGAGATTGCGCCCGGCCACGCCGATCCGGTAGCGGCCGCCCTCCGAAGTCCAGTTGAGCGCCGCGTCGACCAGCGCATAGCCGTCCTGATCGAGCGCCGGCGTCGCGATCTCGAACATCTGGACATCGCTGCGCAGCGACACCGAAGGCGTGAACGCGATCGTCCCGCCGGCGAGATCCTCGGACCAGGTCGCGGAAGCGTTGGCGGTCCATTCGGGGGTGTTCTGGAACGCGCGCTGGCCGGCCACGTCCACGGGCGTGGTCCCACCCCCGATAAAGGTCAGGAACTCCTTGTAGTCGGCATGGGTGTAGCCGAGCGCGAGAGTCGCCGAGAAATGCCGCGACGGCACCATCCGGGTCTCGAGCTCGAAGCCGTAAATCTCGGCCTTGCCGGCATTGTCGTCGAAGCTGGTGATCCCGCTCGGCAGCGCCGGCTCCTGGATCGTGACCTGCTGGTCCTTATAGTTGGAGAAGAAGCCGGCGAGGTTCACGAACAGGCTGTTCTCGAGGAACGCCCCCTTCATCCCGAGCTCCCACGAATCGATCGTCTCGGGCTCGTAGCCGTTGACCGTGGTCGGCGTCAGGATCGCGTCGCCGCGCATGTCGAACCCGCCCGATTTGAACCCCTGGCCATAGCTGGCGTAGAAATTGAGGTCCTGACGCGGCTCGTAGCTGATGCTCACCCGCGGCGTGAATTTCTCGAAGCTGCGCTCGTTGGTGTAGTCGGTGCGCAGCAGCCCTGGCACCGCGCCGGCATTGCCGAACAACGGGCTGCGGATCCCGGTATAGTTGCGGCGGAAGACAGTGCCGGTCTTCTCGTCGCGCGTGTAGCGCGCGCCGGCGGAGACCTTGAACTTCTCGGTCAGGTCGAAGCTCAGATCGCCGAACGCGGCATAGCTCTTCGTATCGACTGTGCCCGAAGTGAGCGTGGTCGTGTTGAGCAATCCGACCACGGTGTCGAAGGCGCCGCTGGCCCGCCCGTTCAGATAATAAAGCCCGAGCACGCCCTGCAGCCGCTCGCCTTCGAACAGCAATTGCAGCTCCTGGGTAAACTGGCGATCGTCATAGAAAGCCGGCACGTCGAGCGTCGGGAGTATGGTGTTGTCGAAATCGATCAGCGTATCGGTGCTGCCGTCGCGCCACGCGGTGATCGTCTTGAAGGTCAGCGCGTCCGAAAGCCCGATCTCGCCGGTCACCGAAACACCGCGGGTCTCGACGCGGTTGTCGCCGCCGATGCCCGCGCGGGTGTCGTAGACGCTGCCGGTGGGCAGATAGCGCACGTCGGTGCCGTTGGGCAGCAGGCGTGCCCCGTGGCGCGGCTTCGACTTGTCGAGCGTGCGATCCCCCGCGATCCGGAAGAAGATATTGTCGGTCGGAGCGAATTCGGCCGAGAGCCGCGCCGCGACGACGTCCTTGTTGTAATGCTCGGCGCCGGTGGTGAGGTTTTCGCCGAAGCCGTCACGGGTGTAGCGCGCCACCGCCCCGCCGATCGACAGGCTGTCGGTCAGCGGGATCGTCACCTGGCCGACAAGGTCGAGCTGGTTGAAGGTGCCGTAGGAGGCCCGCGCCGTGCCGCGGAATTCGCTGCCGAGCCGGCGGGTGACATACTTCACCGCGCCGCCGATCGTGTTGCGGCCATAGAGCGTGCCTTGCGGCCCGCGCAGCACCTCGACGCGCTGGACGTCGAAAATGTCCAGAACCGCGCCTTGCGGCCGCGCGACATAGACATCGTCGAGATACAGCGCGACGCCGGGCTCGAACCCCCAGAGCGGGTCCTGCTGGCCGACACCGCGGCTGAAGGCGATCAGCGTCGAATTCGAGCCGCGCGCGATCTGGAGGGTGAGATTCGGAGTCTTGTCCTGCAACGCCGTGATGTCGGGAGCGCCGCTGCGCACCAGCGCGTCGCCGGTGACCACCGACATCGAGATCGGCACGTCGATCAGGCTCTCTTCGCGGCGGCGCGCCGTCACGGTGATTTCGCCCTCGGCGGGCTGCTCGGCCTCGGCGGTTTGCGCGCTGGCATCGGCCGCAACCTGCTCCTGCGCGAAGGCGGGCGCAGCGGGGAGCGCGGCAAAGGCGGCACCGGCGTGCAGAATCGTGCGAGCAGACGGAATCAGGCGTGACATGGTTTTCCTCCCCAGAATCGACCCGATCTCGTGCGGGTTGTAAGCTGTCGAAGGAGCCTATACTGAAACCTGAACCGGGTTTCAACTTGGAAGAATGGGGAGAGCGCCATGGACGGCGAGGCAGCGAGCCTGGGCAAGGAACCGCGCACCGCGCGCGGCCGCAAGACGCTGCGCGCGATCCTCGACGCGGCGGCGGCGGAGTTCGGCGAGAAGGGCTTTCACGAAGGCTCGATCAGCGGGATCACCCGCCGCGCCGGCGTCGCGCTCGGCAGTTTCTACACCTATTTCGATTCGAAGGACGCGGTGTTCCGCGCGCTCGTGCGTGACATGTCCGATCAGGTGCGCGAGCATGTCGCCCCGGCGCTCAAGGATGCCCCCGGCCAGATCGCGGCCGAGCAGGCGGCATTGCTCGCCTTCATCAAGTTCGCGCGGACGCACAAGGAAATCTACCGGATCATCGACGAGGCCGAGTTCGTCGATCCCGAAAGCTTCCGCCTGCACTACGCCACCACCGCCGATCGCATCGCCAGGCGCCTTCGTGCCGCGGCTGACCGCGGCGAGGTGCGCGACGATGTCGGCGAGGTCCATGCATGGGCGATCATGGGGATGAACGTCTTCCTCGGGCTGCGCTACAGCGTCTGGGACGAGGATGTCGCGCCCGAGGCGATCGCCGAGACCGTCGCCGTGATGCTCG
>JASLBO010000226.1 GCA_030146605.1 Sphingomonas sp.
GAAGTCGCGGCGGACCGCGACTTCTGCACCAGCGGCGACACCGTGTGCACGCGCCAGCATTTCTCGCGCACCCCCGCCGCGATGCGTTTCTACTCGGATGCGGTGATGGCGCCCGATCAGCTGCGCCAGCGCGTCGCCTTCGCGCTCGGCCAGATGATCGTCGCGTCCGAGGCCGAAGTGAATTCGGCTGCGGGTATCGCCGCGTTCAACCAGATCTTCCTCGACAACGCCTTCGGCAATTTCCGCGACATACTCGCCCGGACGACGATGCTCGGCTATATGGGCGACTATCTCGACATGGCCGACAGCAACAAGTCGGCGCCGTCGGAGAATTACGCCCGCGAGTTCCTCCAGCTCTTCTCGATGGGTCCCGACCAGCTCAACATGGACGGTACGCCCAGGCTCGACGCCACCGGCGCGCGCCAGCCCAATTACACGCCCGAGGACGTCCGCGGCGTCGCCCGCGCGCTCACCGGCTGGACCTATGTCCGGGTCGGCGGCGCGGCAATCACCGACGGCAATGCACGCGATTATTCGCAGCCGATGATCCCGGTGCCGGCGCGGTACGACAGCACGGCCAAGTCCTTCCTCGGCACCTCGGTTGCAGCCGGCGCGGCGCAGGATGCCAGCGTCGCAGCCGTGGTCGATGCGGCGTTCAACAACGCTTCCACTGCACCCTTCGTCTCGAAATTCCTGATCACCCATCTCGTCACGCCCAACCCCACGCCTGCCTATGTCGGCCGCGTGGCGGCGGTGTTCGCCAATAACGGCAGCGGCGTCCGCGGCGACCTGAAGGCCGTGGTCCGCGCGATCCTGATCGACGGCGAGGCACGCGCCGCGCCCGGGGCAGCCGCGGGCAAGGTCAAGGAACCGGTGCTGCTGATGACCGGCCTCGCCCGGGTCATCGGCTTCACCACCGACGGCTATGTCTTCGTCAATCGTGACTCGAGCATGGGTCAGCCGGTGATGCGCGCGCCTTCGGTGTTCAATTTCTACCCGACCGATTATCCGCTGCCCGGCAGCACGACGCTCCGAAGCCCCGCGTCGAAGCTGCTCAACACCTCGAACGTGCTGCGCTGGCACAATTTCGTCTATGACTGGACGGTCGGCGGCGATGCCACGCGCGCGGAATTCGCGCTCGCATCGGGCATGCCCAATTCTTCGCTGACCCAGCCTTTGTGGAGCGGATGGGAGGCGTTCGGCACCGATCTCGATTCGATGGTCGCCCGCATCGACCTGCTGATGTTCGCCAACACGCTGACCCAGCCGCAAAAGGACGCGCTCAAGGCCGCGGCGACGGCGGTCACCAACGCCGATCCGCTGATCCAGGCGCGGAAGCGCGCCCAGATGATGCTCTATGTCGCGGCGTCTAGCCCGCTCTTCCTCGTCGACCGGTAAGGGAAAAACCGATGACCTTGTCGCGCCGCAATTTCGTTCGCCTCGTCGCCGGCACAGGGGCGATGGCCGCCATGGGCCAGCTCGGCCGCACCAGCGCGATGGCCGCGCCCAATGGCAGCTACCGCGCGATGGTCGGCATATTCCTGTTCGGAGGGAATGACGGCTGGAACATGGTGATCCCCACCGACGCCCGCCACGCCACCTATCTCGCCTCGCGCGGCTCGGTCGGCATCAAGGCGCCGGCGCTCACTCCGCTGACCAACGCCGCCTACGCGCTGCACCCGTCGATGGCGGCGCTGCGGCCGCTCTGGGACGAAGGCAGCCTCGCATTGGTGCTCAACGCCGGCACGCTGTTCGCGCCGCTGACCAAGTCGACCTTCCAGTCGCGCCCCGATCTGCGCCCGAGCAATCTGATGAGCCATTCGGACGAACAGGCGCATTGGCAGGGGTTGCGCGCCCGCGACGTCAGCATCGACGGCTTCATGGGCCGGATGACCGATCGCATGACCGCGTCTTCGACCCCTTCGATGATCTCGCTCGCGGGCTCGAACCTCGCGACGATCGGCCGGACCAGCTCGGCGCTGGTGCTCCCGTCGACCGGCACGCTCGGCCGCACCGGCTTCAGCACCGGGGGCAGCGCCGCCAACCTCGCCAAGAACGCCGGGGTCGACGCCTTCGCCAGCGGCGCGGCGTATGGCGCAATGACCGACGCCACTGCGCGCGACATCAACGGCGCCTATGGCCAGGCGGTCACCGCCAACACGATCATCAGCGCAGCCAGCGCGCTCGACGGCTATTTCGTCAACCCGGTCACCGGGGCGGCGCTCACCAGCGACGTCGCGCGCCAGCTGATGCGAGTGGCGCGGATGATCGGCGCGCGCTCGACGCTCGGCCATGACCGCCAGACCTTCATGGTCAGCCAGGGCGGCTATGACAATCACTCGGGCCAGGTGAATGGCGGCAACAACGATAGCGGCACGCATGCCAATCTGCTCGGCGATCTCGCCATGGCGCTCGCGGCTTTCCACCGCGCGATGCAGTCGCTCGGCATGGCCGAGAACGTTACTGCGTTCACGATGAGCGATTTCGGCCGCACCTTCAAAGGCAATGCCCAGAACGGCACCGATCACGCCTGGGGCAGCAACCACCTCGTCGTCGGCGGCAACGTGGCGCCCGGCGGGATCTTCGGCGCCTATCCCGATCCGGTGATCGGCGGGGTCAACGACGTCAGCAACGAAGGGCGCTTCGTGCCGGGTGTCGCGCAGGAGGAATATATCGGGGCGATCGCCCGCTGGCACGGCGTCGGCGAAGCCGACATGCCTTATGTCTTCCCCAATTGGTCGACATGGAGCACCGGGGGCCGCGGGCCCTTAGGGTTGTTCCGCGCTTAACAGTCTTTTTGCACCTTCCTTCCACTCCGCGCAGCTAACGCGCGCTGGAGGGAGCGAGACATGGAACATCACTACCGCGGCATGGCGGGGTCGGACGCACTGGACAGCGGAGCGATCCCGGAATCCAATTTCTACCGTCTCACGCCCTTCATGCACGTGCCCGACATTGCGGCGGCGGTGGATTTCTTCACCGGCATTCTGGGTTTCGAGTGCCGTTTCCGCCAGGGCGTTTATGCCTATGTCCAGCGCGAGGCGGCGGCGTTCCGGCTGGTCGAGAATGCCGGCGACGACGGCGCGCCTCCCGGCAATCGCCGCTGCTGCTATTATGTCGACGTGCACGACGTCGATGCGATCGCCGCCGAGCTCGCCCCCAAAGCGGCGCTGCTCAACGACGGCGACATCTACGGACCGATCGAGCAGATTTACGGCCAGCGCGAACTGCTGGTCGTGGCGCCCGACGGCAATTTGCTGGTGTTCGGGGAGGATCTGACGCGGGGTTAGCGCTCGCGCGATCCACAACCGTTCGTGCTGAGCCTGTCGAAGCACAACTCTCCACAAGCGTATCGCTCGGGGCTCTCAGCCCTTCGACAAGCTCAGGGCGAACGGAGGTTTAAAGCACCACGCTCCCTTCGCCCTTGAATCGTGCGATCGTCTCGAAGCTGCTTCCCGTGACCCGGATCTCGTTGAACGACGGCGGCTGGCTCCGTACGCGTTCGGACAGCGTCCCTGCCCCGATCAGCCGCACCGTTCGCCCGTCGATCTCGTGCGCGATGTCGAACGGATCGTGGACATGCCCGCTGAGCACCGCGTGCGCGCCCGCGCTCGCCAGCGCATCGAGCGCCGCGCGTCCCCGCCGCGTCTGCGAGGTCGCCTGCGTCCCCGCCTCGATCAGCGGATGGTGCGCCGCGACGAAGATCAGATCGTCCTTCGGCACCGCCTCGACCAACGCCAGCGATTCCTGCAGCGAACGCGTGCTGACATAGCCTTTCGACCAATTGGTGCGGAACTGGAACCGGGCGGTGGTCTTGAGCGGCACCACGCTGACTCCCTTCACGTCGAGCGGCTTCTCGATCATCCGCTCGATCACCTGATAGCGCTTGTACGGCGTCACGAACCGCGCCCACAGATTGAAATAAGGGAGATCGTGATTGCCGACCTCGACCGTCACCGGCCGGCCCAGGCTCTCCAGCCATTTGCCCGCCGCCGCGAACTCGCTCGCCCGCGCGCGCATCGTCAGATCGCCGGTCATGATCACCGCGTCGGGCTGTTCTTCGCGCACCTTGCGCCCGAACCAGTCGATCGCCTCGCGATCCTCGCGGCCGAAATGGACGTCGCTGACGTGAAACAGGCGTGTCATGCCGGAATCTCCTCGTCGGTGCGGGTGGCGATGAACGTCTCGAGGCTCTTGCCTGCACGGATCTTCTCGCGCGGCTGGAGCGTCACCGGCTCGCCATCGAACAACGCCATTGCCGGCTTGCGGCCGCGGATGCGCAGTTCCTGCGTCCAGCCTTCGCTCACTGCGTGCGCGGCGACCCAGTCGCCGGTCAGCCAGTCCCAGCCGAGCTGGGCGATCGAGCCCCAGTCGCGCGCATCCACCGCGGCGACTTCGAGCCCGTGCAGGTCGGGCGTGACGAACACCGCCTGATAGGCGTCGCCGAGCCCCGGCGCGCCTTCGACGCGGATACCGCGCTGGTGGAACGTCTTGCGCCATGCCGCCCTGGCCGCCCCGACGAACCGGCCCAGCCTCGCCTTGCGCACGGCCTCGCGCGCGCGGCCCCATGCAGCGGCGGGCCCGAGGATCAATCCGACGAACGCGCGATGCTCGCCCGCGATGACATAAGGCAGCGCCACCCGCCGCTCGCTCTCGCGCGCGGCATGGAGGATCTTGTGCGGATCGGTCTCGCTGTGCAGCCCCTTGGCGAGCAGGTTCATCGTGCCGCCCGGCAGGATGAGGAAGGCGCCTTGCCATTTCTCGAGCGCGGAGAGCGCCGCGTTGATCGTCCCGTCGCCGGCGAACAGGACCACCGTGTCGACCCTGGCCCCGTCGAGATCCTCAGGCGTGGGCAATTTCTCTTCGGGGAATTCGGTCCGCCCGGTGAGCGTCAGTCCGCTTTCCTCGAAGACCGCCTCCAGGGCCTCGCATTTTGCGCGGTTGGTGGTGCCGGAATCGGGATTGGTGATGAACCAGAGTTTTTCCATGCCGCCGCAACGCGCGAACCGGCTTTTGGTCGCTTCTCACCCGTAACGATATAGCACAGGCAGCGAGAAAGCGCAGCGTACGCCTTCCATCCCCGGCAGCCATGGAACCCGGCGCGCGCCCGAGCCTTTG
>JASLBO010000227.1 GCA_030146605.1 Sphingomonas sp.
GCGCGCCGCGCGCCGCTGCCGGCGTGCGTCCCTCGCTGTCGAAATCGCCGCGTTCGAGCCGGGTGCCCTTTTCGATCGCGTGCGAAAGGACGGCGACCTGCACGTCCTCGGCCGGCGCGGCGCCGAGCAGCGCGAGTACGAGCAGCATGCTCATCAACGAAGCTGGCTGGTCGTCGCCAGCATCTCGTCGGCGGTCTTCACCACGCGGCTGTTCATCTCATACGCCCGCTGGGCGGTGATCAGCGCAGTGATTTCGGCGACCGAATTGACGTTCGAGCCTTCGACGAAGCCCTGGTTCAGCGTGCCGAGACCCGGTTCGCCGGGATTGGCGACGGTCGGCTGGCCTGAAGCGGCGGTCTCGAGGAAGAGATTCTCGCCCTTCGCCTCCAGGCCGGAATCGTTCATGAACGTGGCCAGCTCGAGCTGGCCGACGGTCTGCGGCTGCGGATCGCCCGCCACGATCACCTGGACCTCGCCGGTCTTGGAGATCGTGACGTCGACCGCGGCCTGCGGAATCGTGATCCCGGGCTGCACCGGATAGCCGTCCTGCGTCACCAGCTCGCCCTGATCCGACACGCCGAACGAGCCGTCGCGCGTATAAGCAGTGTCGCCCGAGGGAAGCGTGATCTGGAAATAGCCGCGGCCGGTGATCGCCACGTCATAGCGGTTCTCGGTCGCCTGCAGCGCGCCCTGCTGCTGGATGCGATAGACGCCGCCGGTTTTGACGCCCGCGCCGATCTGGATGCCCGAAGGCGATCTGGTGTCGGCGCCAGTCGCGGTGCCCGGGCGCTCGATCTGCTCGTAGAGCAGGTCCTGGAACTCGGCGCGCTGACGCTTGAAGCCCGTGGTATTCATGTTGGCGATGTTGTTCGAGATGACGTCGACATTGGTCTGCTGCGCGAGCATGCCGGTCGAAGCGATAGAGAGCGAACGCATTTAATCTGGTCCTTTCAGGAATGTCAGCCGACGCGGCCGAGCCGGTCGATCGCCTTCTTGCGAAGGTCGGACATGCTTTCGTTGAGGTTGGTGCTCTGCTGGTAGGCGCGCAGGATCTCGACCATGTCGGTGGTCTCGACGATCGCGTTGACGTTCGATCCCTCGACGCCTCCCGACCTGACTTTGGTCTCGGCGACGGCGAGCTCGCGCCCGTTGGCGCCGTTCATCATGCCGTCGCCGCGCGGATCGAGGCTCGCCTCGTCGAACACGGTGACGGTCAGCCGCCCGAGGGGGCCGTCAGGACCCATAACGCTGCCGTCCGGGCCGATGCTAAGCCGGCCGGCGCTCTCGGGCGGAACGATGATCGGCTTGCCGCCCTCGCCGAGGATCTTCTGCCCCCCCGACGTGGCGAGTTCGCCGCTCTGCAGCACCTTGATATAGCCTGCCCGCGTATAGGCGGTCCCGCCGCCCGGCGCCTCGACGCTCAGATAGCCCGGCCCCTCGATCATCACGTCGAGGGGGTTGTCGGTCACCTGGAAGCCGCCCGAAGAGGGATCGTGCATCGCGCCGTAATCGAGCACGTACGACGTCTTCTTCGCGTCGGGCGTGACCGTGGTCTCGCCCTGCTCGACATATTCGCGAAACACCGGCCGTTCGCGCTTGAATCCCACCGTATTCATATTGGCGAGATTGTTGGCGGCGACGTCGAGCCGGCGCCGAAGCGCCTGTTCCTGGCTCAGCAATACATAAGACGAGATGTCCACCGGACGGTCCCTTCAGAAATTTGTCGCTAGGCAGAAATTGCCGGGTGACCCTCCTATAATAGAAGCAAATCAGCCGGCGCGGTTGCCGGTACGCTGATTTCGAAAGGTGCCAGGGAAATGTCGTCACCCGAGATCGTCGAGGAAGGTGCAGAGGGCGCGAAGCCCGCAACGCCGAAGTCGAAGAAGAAGCTCATTATTATAGGCGCGGTTGCAGGCGTGCTCGTGCTGGGCGGCGGCGGCGGCGCGGCGATGATGCTTTCGGGCGGGGCGGCCAAGGCCGAGACCGCGGCCGAAGGGCATGGCGAAGCCGCGACCGAGAGCGAAGGCGGCGGTCACGGCGGTGCCGAGGGCGAGAGCAAGGCGGCCTTTGTCGACGTGCCGGCGATGGTGGTGAACCTGCGGTCGCCCGACGGCGCCTCGCGCTTCCTCAAGATCCACTTCATGATCGTGCCGGGCCCCAAGGGCACCCCCGAGAGCCTCAGGGACAAGCTGCCGCTGATCCTCGACGCCTATCAGCCTTTCCTGCGCGAATTGCGCCCCGAAGATCTTGCCGGCTCAGCCGCGGTCTTCCGGATCAAGGAAGAGATGCTGGTCCGCGCCACCGAAGTGACCGGCCCCGGCATGGTCAAGGACATCCTCATCCAGGACCTCGTCCAGCAATGATCGATCTAGACGATTTCGACCTTCCCGAGCCCCCTGTCGCGCCGATGGGCGCCGATGGCGACGTTCGCTTCGACCAGTCCGACATCGACGCGCTGTTCGGCGATTTCGGCGGTCCTGTCGCGAAGAAGAAGGGTCTTCGCGCGGTTATCGAGTCTGCGGTCATCAGCCACGAGCGTCTGCCGATGCTCGAAGTGGTGTGCGACCGCATGGTCCGCGCGTTCGCCAGCTCGATGCGCACCCTCACCTCGGACGCGATCGACGTCAGCCTCGAAAACGTCACTTCGATCCGCTTCGGCGAGTTCATGAATCGCGTGATGCTTCCGGCGATGGTCGGCGTGTTCAAGGTCGAGGAGTGGGAGAGCTTTGGCCTCGTCACCGTCGAATCGAGCTTGATCTATGCCGTGGTCGACGCGCTGCTCGGCGGCCGCGGGGGCGGCGCGCCGACGCTGATCGACGGCCGTGCCTTCACCACGATCGAGACCGGGCTCGTCTCGCGCATGCTCGAGTTCGCGCTCAAGGACTTCGCCACTGCGTTCGAACCGATCGAGCCGATCAACATCAATCTCGAGCGCATCGAGAGCAATCCGCGCTTCGCGGCGATCGCCGGGACATCGAACATCTGCGCAATCGCCACCTTCCGCGTCGACATGCTCGGCCGCGGCGGCGAGTTCACGATGGTGTTCCCCTATGCGACGCTCGAGCCGGTCCGCCACAAGCTTCTCCAGCGCTTCATGGGCGAGAAGAGCGGCCGCGATGGCGTCTGGGAGGCGCACATGGCGTCCGAGATCCGCAAGACCAATGTCAGCGTCGACGTCGTGCTCGGCGAAAAGGCGATGGCGATCGCCGAACTCAAGGCGCTCGAGGTCGGCCAGACCATCGCGCTGCACAAGAGCCCCGACGACGCGCTCGACCTCGCCTGCGGCGGTGTCACGCTCGCCCAGGCCCAGATCGGCCAGCGCCGCGGCAAGGTCGCCGTGCGCCTGATCAACGACGTATCCCAGGGAAAGATGAAATCATGAGCTTCGCCATTCTCGCCAATGCGCTGACGATGATCCTGTGCATGGCCGTGCTCGTGCAGAGCGTCCGGATGATGCGCAGCCTGCGCACCGTCAAGGACGGCGCGCTCACCGAAGTGGTGACTGCGCTCGAAAAGGCCACTGCCGGCGCCCGCTCGGTGCTCTCGGAGATGAAGATGACGCTGAGCACCGATTGCGCCCAGCACGCCCGTCTGGTCGACCAGGCCCGGGGACTTCGCGACGAGCTTTCGGACATGATCGGTATCGCCGACGCCGCCTGCGAGCGCGTCGTCAACGTCGTCGGCCTCGCCAATGCATTGCGGTCGAGCGAAGCGGTCGACGACGAAGACGCCGGCGCCGAAACCAAAGCCGAGCTCGTCTGATGGCCCGCCCCTCGCTCCTGCTGATGACTGCCGCCGCCTCGGCGCTGGCCGTCGTCGCCAACGCCTCGACGATCGCGTCGACCGCGACGCAGAACAGCGCGTCGAAAACCCGGCTCGGCAGCTCGATCGACCAGGACATCGCCAAGCGCGACACCGACGCCGCGCGCCGCAAGCGCGGGCTCGATCTGCGCGAGCAGGCGACCAAGGCGGCGCAGGCGCGCCTCCAGGCCGATCTCGAAGCGCGCCAGAAGCAAGGCCAGGGCGCCGCTGCCCCCGGCGCGCCCGGCACGACCGCCGGCGGCGTCGCGGAAGCGCCCGAGGCGCAGTTCGACGAACTCGCCCGCATCTACCAGGCGATGAAACCCAAGTCGGCGGCGTTGGTCTTCGAGCAGCTCGACATGGAAGTGCAGATGAAGGTCGCGCAGCGCATGCGCGAACGCTCGACTGGCATGATCATGGCCGCGATGACTCCCAAGGGCGCCGCCGCGCTGAGCATGGCACTTGCCCGCAAGTCGGCCCGCATCGCCGCGGTCACCCCGCCGCCGCAAGGAGGCATGCGCGCGCGCAAGTAGCGCTTTCGCCCTCGTGGAAATGAAAAGGCCGGGGAGCAATCCCCGGCCTTTCTCGTGCCGACGACCCCTGAGGCAGATTACCAAATCTGGTGCCTCTATTGACCCGACACCAGTCATATGACGATGTTACGGCGTGGCTCGATAGCCGGGGCGGGGTGACATGGGGGCAAACGCACTTGCCGGCTTGGGGGTCGCTGCCGCGATGGTCCTTGCCGTAAATCCGAACGACCAGGCCAGAGGCCCGGGACTCAGCACGATATTGGCCCGTTGGGATCGTGACGAGCATCCCGATCTGAGAGGCGTCGTGGTGCTGCGTGACGGGCGCACAATCGGCGAGCGTTACTATAACGGCGCAACGCCGCACGAGCTTCACGACATTCGCTCAGCGGGGAAGAGCGTGACGGCGCTCCTCCTCGGCATCGCCCTCGACCGCGGAGCGATCCGGTCACTGGATGATCCCGTTGTCCGATACTGGCCTGCCGCGGCAGGCAGCGCGATCGGCGCGGTGCCGCTACGCGAAGTGTTGACCATGCGCGCGGGCCTCGCCGCCTTCGATGACGACCCTGCATCCCCCGGCAACGAGGACTTGATGGACGCGTCGCCCGATCCCCTCGCTTTCCTTCGCGCGGTGCCGCGAGCCGAGCCGCCGGGCGCCCGTTACCTTTACAACTCGGTCACTGCCTATGCGGCGGGCGTCGTGGTGGCCGAGGCGACGGCAACGAAGATGAGCGCCTTCGCCGACCGGCGTCTGTTCACGCCGCTCGAGGTCAACCGTTGGCGCTGGGACGCCGATGCTGCCGGTGTGACGAAGGGACAAGGCAATCTGTGGCTCACCACGCCCGGCATGGCAGCGATCGGCGAGATGGTGCGCAATGGTGGCCGCTCGCACGGTCACCAGGTTGTCAGCACCCGGTGGATCACCGACATGCTCGCACCCAAAGTGAACATCGCTGCCGAAGATCCATACGCAGACGGATACGGATATTTCTGGTACCGCAAGGATTACCGCATCGCCGACACCGGCATCGCTGTATCGTTTGCGTCCGGGAATGGCGGCAACAAGATCTACGTCGTCCCGACCTGCCGGCTCGCCATCGCAATCACATCGTCCGCCTATGGGCGCGGCTACGGTCAGCGTCGATCGGAAGCCATTCTGAAAGCCATAGTCGAGCGCGAAGTCACGGCGGGCGGATGCCGAAATTCCGGCAAATTCCAACGCAGCTCCACCCGATAGCGGCAGTACCGAATATCCGCCATCAGCCGCCGCCCCGACGCTCTTCGACATCACCGGCAGCGATCAGGCAAAAAGGACGCGGTCGCCCGGGCCTGTACTGATCTCCGCGCTACGGCGAGGCGCGGAACCCGCGGCAACCAAATGCCGCCGCTCAATTCCGCGCGGCGGCGACTTCGACGATCAGCACCCGCGTCAAGCCGGGTTCAGCCGCCTTGAGCGCGGCGTTGAGGTCGTGATCGAGGCGCCCGGCGTCTACCGCACGCAGCCCCGAGGCATTGAGGCGGGCGAATTCGAGCGCGGCGGCAACGGTCGCCTCGCGCAGTTCGGGCATCTTCGCAGTCGCGCCGGCGGCAGTCACGGCGTCGTGCGCCTCCAGCACCAGCTTGAAACGCATGTTGCCGGCGACGCGATCGGCCTCGATGATCGGCACGATCACTTCGTCCATCGGCACGAGGTTGAGCGCGCCGGCACCGGCAGCATCGCCGCCGCCGCCACCGCCGGAGGCCTGCGCCCCGCCGCCCGGTAAGGGCATCAGCGCCATTGTCAGCGCAAGCGTGGCCAGACCTCTACGCACTTCAAAACTCCTTGGCTCGGACGGTCGCGTACGCGCCCATGCGTCTATAATAGAATGAAATGAGCCAGAAGGTGTCCCAGTGAGCCACGATCAACGTCCCGGGCGGATGCGCGTCGTCAAGGATCCGAGCGAATCCCGTGGTGCTCGCGGCAACGCGGTCACGGCCGATGCAGATCCCAATTCGTTCGAAGTGATGGGCGGCGCCGGCAACAAAGCGCCCCCCGCGCCCGCGCCCGGCGAGGGCAGCCTTCCCCTGCTTCCGGCCGGGCTGTTCCTGCTCGCCTGTGCGGCCGGCGGCGTGCTCGTCGCGGTCATGCGCCCGCTGGGTCACGGTTGATGCGTACCGCTCTCATCGCTTTGCTCGCGGGCGCCGCCAGTGCGACGCCGCACGCAGCCGGCCCCGAAGCCGCGCCGGCCTCCACGCCGGGCGTCAATGCCGCCGCGGCGACGCTGCCCCCCTTCGCGGCTGAACTCGCGCAAATGCCGATGATCGCCGGCGCCTCTGGCTGGCACGGCGCAACCGGCGAAACCGGCTGGGCGCTGCTCGCCGCATCGCGCCCCGAAAATCGCCAGCTGCGCCGCTGGAACTATGCGCTCGGCCTGATCGGCGAAGGCCGCGGCGCCGACGCGCTCGGCGTTCTCGACGTGATGCAGGGGAGCGACCACGATCTCGGTCTCGTCGCTCCCTTCCTGCTTGCCCGCGGCGTGGCGCTGACGCTCGTCCAGCGCGATGAGGACGCCGTCTCGGCGCTCGCCGCCGAAGAGCTCGCCGCCAATCCCGAGGCCTGCGCCTGGCGGATGCGCGCGCTCGCCCATGCCGGCGACGCGCAGGCCGCGATCCGGCAGGTCAATTGCGCGCTCCCCGCTATCAACAGCCGCAGCCCCGACGCGCGCGCACCCTTCGTGCTCGCCGCCGCCGGCGCCGCGATCGATGCCGGCCAGCCCGGCCCGGCGCTCGCCTGGCTCCGTCTGTTCAGCGACCAGGATCCCGCGGCAAACGTTCTGCGCGGCCGTGCGCTCGTCGCCACCGGCGATCCGCAGGGCGGCAGGCTACGTCTCGACCGCGCCGCGCTCAGTGGCGATGCAGGCATCAAGGCGCAGGCAAAACTCGGCACTATCGAAGCCGGGCTGGCGACGCACAGCCTCGCCCCCGCCGAAGCGCTCAAGCAGCTCGACGCGCTGCGGTTCGGCTGGCGCGGCGGCACGATCGAGCAGCGCGTGCTCGAAATCCAGCTCCGGCTCGCCAACGAAGCGCACGATCTGCGCGCGCAACTCCGCGCCGGTGCTGCACTGATCCGATATTTCAAGGTCGGGCCAAAGGCGGTGCCGATGCTCGCCGAGCTGCAGGCCGCGCTCTCCGCCGCGCTTGCCTCTGACAGCGGCGTGCCGCTGACCGAGGCTGCCGGCCTTTACTGGGATTATCGCGAGCTGGCACCTGCCGGTGCCGAGGGCGACGCGCTCGTGCTGCGCCTCGCCAGCCGCCTCCAGGGCGCCTCGCTCTACGCCCGCGCGGCCGAACTGCTGGAATATCAGCTCACCCAGCGCGCGCAGGACGTCGCGCAGGGGCCGTTGTCGGTGAAGGTGGCGTCGCTCCATATCCTCGCCGGCCGCCCCGATCGGGCGCTCGATGCGATCCGTACCACCGAACAGCCCAGCTATACCAATGGCATGCGCCAGGATCGCAAGCGGGTGCAGGCCGTCGCTTTGCTCCGCCTCGGCAAGATCGACGCGGCGATGGCAGCGCTCGATGGTCTACCCGACGCTGGCGCGATCCGCGCGGAGATGCGCTGGCAAGTCAAGGACTGGGGCGGCTTCGTCACTGAAAACGCCCTCCCCGGCTCCAAAACGGGCCTCAGCGAACCCGCCCAGGCCGCCATCCTCCGTCAGGCGGTTGCGCTGGCGATGCTCGGCCGCGAAGATCAGCTCGAGGCGCTCAACACACGCTATTCCGCGGCATTCAAGACGTTGCCCAGCGGGCAGGCATTCGACGTGCTGACTCGCAAGGTGGACGCCATCGATCCTGCGGCGATCGGCGCGGCGATGAGCGCGATCCCCCAGGCGAGCCCCGCCGGCGCGACCGGCGACCTGCTCGACGCTGCCTCGTAAGAACGGTTCTTCCGCCCACCAGCAACATCGTCATCCCGGCGAAAGCCGGGACCCGGAGTCGCAGGCGACGAACCGTGCGGCGCTGGGTCCCGGCTTTCGTCGCAAGGACGACTCATGAAAAAGGGCCACCGCTCGCGCGGCAGCCCTTTAATCCTTTACCCCCGGAACGCCGTCGCCAGCCGCCCCTTAGCGGATATAATTGACCAGGCTCAGGTCGGAGAGCTGCGAGAACACCGAATAGCTCGCCTGCAGCATCGTCTTCTGCTGTGCGAGATCGAGTGCGACCTGGCCCAGATCGGCGTCTTCGTTGGTCTCGATCACGCCCTCGAGCAGCAGCCCGCGCTGCTCGCCGCGGGTGGTCAGCGTCTCGACCTGATTCTGCTTGCGGCCGTTATCGGCATTCACCGCGCGGAGGCTGTCGATGCCAGTGCCGAGCTCGCCGAGCGCCTGCTTGAGCGCATCGATCTGCGCCGGGGTGGGCTTGGCGCCGATCGGGCCCGCCTGGGCGAGCGTCTGGAACGCGGCGTACAGGTCCTTGCCGACGGCCGTGGCGGTGATGCCGTATTTCACGTCGACGCCGTCGGCGACCCGCGCGTTCGAACGGACGCCGTCGTCCTTGAAGGCGTCGGCGGCGCTGATCGCGGCGACATCGGCAAGCGTCTCTGGCGTGAACGGCTCCATGTCAGTCTGCGAGCCGGCGAACATCGGAGCGCCGCCCTCATGGGCATTGAGCGAGGTTCGATATTGGCTGAACGCCGTATTGATCGCTTCCTGCAGGCCGGCAGCGTCGCCGGTGCCCACGGCGTTGAGGATGTCGAGCTTGAGATCGCTCGCCGATTTCTCGATGCCTTCGAGATGGCCCTGATAGATCGACAATGTCGTGCCGACGCGCTTGGCGACGCTGGATTGTGCGTCCTGCCGGGCGAGCAGGCTGTGCGCCGACAGGTTGCGCACGGTCTCGGTGCCGAGATCTGCGAAGTCCGCCGCCTTTTTGCCGGTCGAGAGGCGCTGCTGGGTGACGGCGAGCGCCGCCTGCGAACGCTGGATGGCGCTCGACATGGTGCGCTGGAGCGGGATGGTGGCTACGCGAGTCATTGTCGTTCCGATCAGACCATGTTGAGCAAGGTGTCGTACATTTCCGACGCGGTGGAGATTATCCGTGCGGCGGCGGAATAGCTGTTCTGCAGGATCACCATCTGGGCGAGCTCCTCGTCGATATTGACGCCTGCGAAACTGTCGCGGCGGTTGACCGCGTCGTCGCGGCGCGCCGAGGCATCGAGCAGATTGCCCTCGGCCTGGCTCGCCTCGAGTCCCGCGCGGCCGAGCAACAGGCTCGAGAAGCGCTCGACCGTGGTCTTGCCGTCCTTGCCGAGGTCGATCGCGGTGGCGAGCTTGTCGACGAACGCTGTCGCGCCGCGGGTGTCGCCGGCGCCGAGCGCCTTGGCTCCCACAGCGGCATTTTCCTGAAAGCGGGCGAGCGGCAGCTTGGCCGGGGTCGCCAGCACTTCGGGGCGCACCTGTGCATTTTCGAGCCCGCTCGACGCGCCGGTAAGGCCCAGCATCGCGCCGAAGCCGCGCCCGGTGCCGAAGCGGTCGGTCGAATCCGAGGGGATCGCCAGCGTCGCCCCCGACAACGCACCCTTGGGTTCGAAGCGCATACGACCGCGATCGTCGAGGCTGAAATCGCCGAAACCGCCCATCGGGCTGGCGTTGAGTTCGGTCACGAGATCGCCGATGGTTCCCCCGGGGGTGGGGCTCAGCGTGTAGCTGGTCAGCGCCCGCCCGGAGGCGTCGCGCAGGACGATCTGCGCGGTTTCGCCCGCGCCGAAGCCATGCGCATCGCCGCTCGCGAGGCCCGATGGGACCAGCGAGCTCGAATCGCTGCGGACAATGTCGTTCAGCCCGAAATATTGGGAGATGCCGACGCCGGCGCGCGCGCTCGGATTGGTTTCGTTCTGGGCGACGACCACGCCGTTGCCGGCACCGTTCGCCTTGATGCTCAATTTGCCGTCGGTGAAGCTCGCGGTCGCCGATCCCCCCAGCCCGGCATTGATCGCCGAGACCATGTCGTTGATCGTTGCGCCGGCAGGCATCGCACCGAAGTCGATGCTCGTCTTGGCGACGAGCGTGCCGTCGGCCTTGGTCACCGCAAAGGTCGCCGCTCCGGTGAAGCCGAGCCGGTCGCCGCCGACAAGCCCGGTCTGGCGGCCGTCGAGGCTGACGGGCGGCGGCACCGTGCTGCCGGCATTGGAAACCGAATTGAGCGCCTCGGAAAGCCCGGAGAAGAGTACCCCCATCTGTTCGGAAAACGCCGGCAAGCTGCGG
>JASLBO010000347.1 GCA_030146605.1 Sphingomonas sp.
GCCCGCGCGAGATGGCGGTGCTCCACGAGCTCGCTGCCGGCCGCTCGAACAAGGAGATCGCCGCACGGCTCCACATCTCGCCCCATACCGTCAAGACGCACGTCGCGCGGCTGTTCGAGAAGCTCGGCGCCCGCCGCCGCACCGACGCGATTGCGCGCGCCCGCGAACTCGGGCTGCTGCCATGACCGGCCCGCATTTTTCGGGCGAGAACGCGCAAATCACTCTTTCGGGCGATTGCCGCCCCGCCCCGGGCCCGCTCCATTCGAGCGGTACTTTTGCGGGAGGACATCCATGTTTCGCACGATCCTGAACTACGGCTCGCTGGCCGGGCTGCTCATCGGCATCCCCACCTTCGCGATCTTCGTGCTCCTCGCCGAGAATCACCCCGCAGGCGCCTGGGGCATGGCACTCGGCTATTCGATCATGCTTCTCGGCCTGAGCATGGTGTTTCTCGCGATCAAGCGGCGGCGCGATGAACTCGGCGGCGTGATCGGCTTCTGGCCCGCTTTGGGCACGGGGCTGGCGATCAGCCTCGTCGCCAGCATCTTCTACGTCGTCGCGTGGGAGACGGCGATGGCAGTGACGAACGCGGACTATATCGGCGACTATATCGAGTCGGCGATCGCCGAGAAGCGCGCCCGAGGCGCCGGTGCCGCCGAAATCGCGCAATTCTCGGCCGAGATGGCGCGGTTCAAGCTGCAATATGCCAACCCGCTGTTCCGTGTGCCGATCACGCTGACCGAAATCCTGCCGGTGGGCATTCTGGTGTCGCTGGTTTCGGCCGGACTGCTCCGCAACCCGCGCTTCCTGCCGGCGCGGCCGCCAGCACGGCCGGCGTGACCCATCGGCCCAGGCGGCGCGGCGTCAGCCGAGCCGCTTGCGGTTGGCCTTCACCTTGCGGCTGTAGTGACGCAGCACCTTGCGCGTGCCGGCCAGCGGATCGCTGCCCATCCGGCCGCTGACCAGCGCCGCCTGAAGCTCGAGCGCCGCCTGCATCTTTTCGGAGACCATCAGCCGCGCCTCTTCGGCCATGTCGACGCCGCCGGTGGCCATCCGGGCAGTCCGCAGCCCGATCACCGCCGACGCCTCCATGCCCAATGTCCAGGCGTCGATGCCTGCGCTGGTCCAGCCGCCATATGCCCATTTGTACATGATCGCCCCTTTGCACGCGCCGCGAACCAAGTCGCGCACATCTTCAACGAACCTGCGTCGCGCTCGGGCCCGTCCCCGCCAAACGAAACGCCCCGGAGTTTCCCCCGGGGCGCTTGCGTCCGCCTTGCGGCAGGTGGCTCAGTGGCGATCGCCGCCGTCGATGATCGGCAGCGTCTCGAACTGGTGGAACGGCGGCGGGCTCGACAGCGTCCATTCGAGCGTCGTCGCGCCTTCGCCCCACGGATTGGCCTCGGCCTTCTTGCCCGCGATCAGCGACCAGATGACGTTGACGAAGAAGATCACCACCCCGACGAGCATGATGAAATAGCCCCAGCTCGCGACCTGGTTCCAATGTGCATAGGCATCGGGATAGTCCGGATAGCGGCGCGGCATGCCCTGCAGGCCGAGGAAGTGCATCGGGAAGAACAGTACGTTCACGCCGATGAAGAAGATCCAGAAGTGCAGCTGGCCGAGCAGTTCCGAATACATCTTCCCGAACATTTTCGGGAACCAGTAATAGAAGCCGGCGAACAGCCCGAACACGGCGCCGAGCGACAGCACATAATGGAAATGCGCGACGACATAATAGGTGTCGTGCATGTAATCGTCGACGCCGCCATTGGCGAGCACGACGCCGGTCACGCCGCCGACGGTGAACATGAAGATGAAGCCCAGCGACCAGACCATCGGGGTCTTGAAGCTCAGCGAGCCGCCCCACATCGTCGCGATCCACGAGAAGATCTTCACGCCGGTGGGCACCGCGATCACCATCGTCGCCGCGGTGAAGTACATCTTCACCGTGACCGACAGGCCGGTGGTGAACATGTGGTGCGCCCAGACGACGAAGCCGACGAGGCCGATCGCGACCATGGCATAGGCCATGCCGAGATAGCCGAACACGGGCTTGCGGCTGAAGGTGGACACGATCTGGCTGACGATGCCGAAGCCCGGCAGGATCATGATGTACACTTCGGGATGGCCGAAGAACCAGAACAGATGCTGGTAGAGGATCGGATCGCCGCCATAAGCGGGATCGTAGAACGCCGTGCCGAAATTACGGTCGGTCAGCAGCATGGTGATCGCCGCGGCGAGCACCGGCAGCGCCAGCAGCAGCAGGAAGGCGGTGATCAGCACCGACCACACGAACAGCGGCATCTTGTGCAGCGTCATGCCCGGCGCGCGCATGTTGAAGATCGTCGTGATGAAGTTGATCGCGCCGAGGATCGAGCTGGCGCCGGCGATGTGGAGCGACAGGATCGCCATGTCGACCGACGGCCCCGGCTCGCCATAAGTCGAGAGCGGCGCATAGACGGTCCAGCCGGTGCCCGCGCCGTTGCCGACGAAGGGCGAGGCGAGCAGCAGCGTGAACGCCGGGATCAGCAGCCAGAACGAGATGTTGTTCATCCGCGGGAACGCCATGTCGGGCGCCCCGATCATGATCGGCACGAACCAGTTGCCGAAGCCGCCGATCATCGCCGGCATGACCATGAAGAACACCATGATCAGCCCATGCGCGGTGATCAGCACGTTCCAGAAGTGGAGCGATTCGTCGAACGTCGCCGAACCATGGAGATATTCGAGCCAGGTCGGCAGCCACTGGATGCCCGGCTCTGCCAGTTCGACCCGCATCAGGCCCGAGATCCCGCCGCCGATGATGCCGGCGATGATCGCGAAGATCAGATAAAGGGTGCCGATGTCCTTGTGATTGGTGGACATGAACCAGCGCTGGAAGAAGCCGGGCTTGTGATCGGCATCGTGATGATGATCGTGCGCATGATCGGCATGCACGGCATGGGGAACGGCGGTGTCGGTCATGGTCTCAATTGCCCGTCTGTCCGAGGCCCGCCGGGTTCTGCGTCGCGGGCTTGTTGGTGACCGCAGGAGCGGCGGTAGCGTTTACGACCGGGCCGGCTGCGGCGGCGTTGTCGATTTCGGCGGAAGCATCGTTGCCCTGCGCGGTGGTCGACTGCGGCTCGGCGCCTTCGCCCGGCATCTTGCCGCCCTTCGACGCGACCCAGCGTGCGAACACTTCGGGGCTAACGGCCTCGACTGCGATCGGCATATAGGCGTGGCGCGCGCCGCAAAGCTCGGAGCATTGCCCGAAATAGAGGCCCGGCTTCTCGATGATGAAACTGGTTTCGTTGAGCCGGCCGGGGACCGCATCGATCTTGATCCAGAAAGCCGGAACCGCCCAGCTGTGGATCACGTCCTGCGCCGTGGCGACGAGGCGGATCGGCACGCCGACCGGCAGCACGACGCGGGTGTCGGCGGCGAGCAGGCGCGGACCGTCGGCATCGGTGCGATAGCGCTGGCCGGCGGCGACCTCCTTCTGCTCCTTGAGCATGTTCGCGGTCAGCTTGATGTCGCCGTGATCAGGATATTCGTACGACCAGAACCACTGGTTGCCGATCGCCTTGAGCGTGACGGCATTATCCGGCGCCGGCTTGAACTGGGCGGCGAGCAGCTTGATCGAGGGGACCGCGATGGCGATCAGGATCAGCACCGGCAGCAGCGTCCACACGATCTCGATCGTGGTGTTGTGGCTGGTGCGGGACGGCGTCGGGTGCGCGGCGCGGCGATAGCGGATGATGACGTAGATCAGCAGCGCGAGCACGAAGAGCGAGATGATCACGATCAGCGGCATGAGCACCCAGTTGTGGAACCAGTGCGCCTCGCGGCCATTCGGCGTGACCTGCTCCTGCAGCCCGTAGATCGCGTCCTGCGGCTGGCCCATGCCGGGGACCGCCCGGGTCAGCGGCTTGCCCGCGGCGTCGAGCGTCGGATCCTGAATCGCCGCCGGAGTCGGCGCAGCGACGGTCGCCGGGGTGCCGGCGGGCGCGCCCGTGGTGCCGGCATCCTGCTGCACCGTAGCGGCAGGGGCCGGCGCGGCGGCGGGCGCCGCGCTATTCTGGGCGTGGACCGGCGCGCCCAGCGCCAGTCCCGCAGCCAGGACAATCGAAGTCAATCCAAGCATGCGCATCGTTTATTTTCACCCTGTTCGCGTGGCTGCGCCGTCGGCAAGAAGGAAAAGGAACCAGTCAGCGCCTATACGCGGCTCAAGCCCATTCTCAACCCTTTTTGCATGGCCGTTGCGGTCGCTGTGTGCCCCCCTTAAGAGTCGCGCGGCCTGGAGCAGAAGGAGTGCATGCGTTGACCCGAGACGAGATTCTGGAGGAGTTCCGCGCCGCGGACGCACTGCTCGCGGGTCATTTCATCCTCTCGTCGGGGCTCAGGAGTTCGCGTTATCTCCAATGCGCGCGCGTGCTGATGGATCCGGCGCGGGGCAGTCGGCTCGCCGAGGCGCTCGCCGCGCAGATCCCGGCCAATCTGCGCGGGCAGATCTCGGCAGTGGTGTCGCCGGCGATGGGCGGGGTGATCGCCGGGCACGAAATGGCGCGCGCTCTGGGGGTCGAGGCGATGTTCGTCGAACGCCCGACCGGCAGCTTCGAGTTGCGCCGCGGATTTCGCCTCCAGCCGGGCCAGAAGGTGCTGATGATGGAGGATGTCGTCACCACCGGGCTGTCGTCGCGCGAAGCGATCGAGGCGATCGAGGAAGCCGGCGGGCAAGTGATCGCGATGGCGGCCCTGGTCGATCGCTCGGGGGGCAAGGCCAGGTTCGACGTGCCGTTCTTCTCGCTGCTTCAGCTCGACGTTCCCGCGTACGCGCCCGACGCGCTGCCGCCCGAGCTCGCCGCGATTCCCGCGGTCAAGCCCGGGAGCCGCGCGGCGACATGAGCGGCAAGCTCCGCCTCGGCGTCAACATCGACCATGTCGCGACCGTGCGGAACGCGCGCGGCTCGGGCTATCCCGATCCGGTGCGCGCCGCCCTGCTCGCCGCCGAGGCGGGCGCCGACGGCATCACCGCGCATCTGCGCGAAGACCGGCGCCACATCACCGACGACGACATCGCCCGGCTCGTCGCCGAGCTGACCGTCCCGCTCAATCTCGAAATGGCCGCGACCGACGAGATGCTCGCGATCGCGCTGCGCCACCGTCCGCACGCAGTGTGCATCGTCCCCGAAAAGCGCGAGGAGCGCACCACCGAGGGCGGACTCGACGCCGCCGGCCAGCACAACCATCTCGCGCCGATGGTGTCGAAGCTGCTCGACGCCGGCTGCCGCGTGTCGCTGTTCATCGAGCCCGACGAGCGCCAGATCGACGCGGCGTTGCGCCTGCGCGCGCCGGTGATCGAGTTGCACACCGGCCGTTATTGCGAGCTGGCGGAGGAGGCGCGCGCCGACGAACTGCGCCGCATCGCCGACGCCGCCGCCCTCGCGGTCAAGGCGGGGCTCGAACCGCATGCCGGGCACGGCCTGACCTTCGACAATGTCGTGCCGATCGCGGCGATCCCGCAGGTGATGGAGCTCAACATCGGCCATTTCCTGATCGGCGAGGCGATCTTCGACGGGCTCGCGCCGGTAGTCCGGCGGATGCGGGACCTGATGGATTCGGCACGTTGAGCGCGGCGCTTCGATCCTCCCCGGCACGGGGAGGGGGACCAGCCGCAGGCTGGTGGAGGGGGCTCTCCACCAGCGACACCCCTTGTGGCACGCCCCCTCCACCACCGCCTCCGGCGGTGGTCCCCCTCCCCGTTCCGGGGAGGATTGCATGATCCTCGGCATCGGCTCCGACCTCTGCAACATCGAGCGGATACAGTCCTCGCTCGACCGCTTCGGCGCGCGCTTTGAGCAGCGCGTCTTCACCGATGCCGAAATCGCGAAAGCCGATCGCCGCCCGCACAACCGCGCCGCGACGCTCGCCAAGCGCTTTGCCGCCAAGGAGGCTTATTCCAAGGCCGTCGGAACCGGGTTCAAGCAGGGGGTGTTCCTCAAGGACATCGGTGTCGTCAATGCGCCTTCGGGTGCGCCGACGCTGGCGCTGACCGGCGGGGCGAAGGCGAGGCTTGACGCCCTTACTCCCGACGGCCACGTCGCGAAGGTGCATCTCACGCTGACCGACGATCATCCCTGGGCGTTCGCTTGTGTGATGATCGAGGCAATCGCGGTCGGGAAGGACGATTGATGGCCATGGCCGCGGACGAGTTGGCGTTGACGCACGAAGACGATTTCGAAGAGCAGGACAAGGGCACGCGGCGGGGCACCGACTGGTGGGCGGAGCTGCGCGGCATCTTCTGGCTGATCCTCGCGGTGCTCGGCTTCCACAGCCTCGTCGCCAAGCCTTTCTACATCCCGTCCGAATCGATGATGCCGGGCCTGCTGGTCGGCGACCGGCTGGTCGTCACCAAATATCCCTATGGCTACAGCTTCGTCACCCCGACCTTCCATCTGCTGCCGTCCTTTCCCGGGCGGCTGTTCGGAAGCCTGCCGCAGCGCGGCGACGTGGTGATCGTCACCCCGCCGGGGACCAAGACCGACTATATCAAGCGCGTGATCGGCCTGCCCGGCGACACGATCGCGGTGCGCGAGGGCGTGGTCTGGCTAAACGGCAAGCCGATCCCGCGCCGCGCCGCGGGCACGCACGACATCCCCGTCGATACCAATACGCGCTGCGACGCCGATCACTATCGCGACCGGCTCGTCCGTGGCGCCGACGGCAAGGCGGTGTGCCGGCTGCCGATCTTTCGCGAAACCCTGCCCGAGGGCCGCTCCTACGAGACCGTCGATCTCGGCTGGAGCCCGGGCGACAATTATCCCGAGATCCGCGTACCCCAGGGCCGCGTATTCCTGATGGGCGACAATCGCGACAATAGCGCCGACAGCCGCTTCACCGTCGCGCAGAACGGGCTCGGCGGGCCGGTGCCGTGGGAGAATATCGGGGGGCGCGCCGAGTTCCTCACTTTCTCGCTCGACGGCAGCGCCAGCTGGAACCCGTTGAGCTGGCCCGCATCCTTCCGCGGGGGCCGCGCCGGAACTTCGCTCCATCCGACCCAGGAGACCCGATGACCGCCGACACCCCCGAGAGCGAAGGCGTTGGGGTCGTTCACCAGCCTGGGCCCAACGAGCTGCGCGATCCGATCGTCCGCGCCGAGCTGAAGCGCGCCACGGTCTGGTTCGGGCTGGCGATCGCCACCGCTCTGGTCGTGCTGCTGATCCAGCCACTGCTGATCATCTTCGCCGGGCTCGTTTTCGCGTCGATGCTCGACGGCGGGGTGCGGCTGCTCGGCCGGGTCCTGCCGATCCCGCGCGGGCTGCGGCTGCTGCTCGTCGTATTGTTCGTGATCGGCTTCATCGGCAGCGTCTTCTATCTGACCGGCGTCCAGATCGCGCTTCAGGCCGAACAGCTCCGCACGACGCTCGAGGTGCAGGGCAACCGGGTCGTCGAATGGATTTCGAGCCTCGGCCTGATGCCCGGCCGCGCCGACCTGACCGGCATGGCGCAGCAGGCGCTGGGCTCGATCGGGCGGCTGACCTCGGCGGTGGGATCGGTGCTCGGCGCCGGGGCCAGCCTGTTGATGGTGATGTCGATCGGGCTGTTCGTCGCGATGGACCCGCGCATCTATGAGCGCGGGCTGCAATGGATGGTCCCGGTCGGCGCGCGCGACGATTTTGCGGTGACGATCGCCCGGATGGCGCGGATGCTGCGCGTGCTGCTCGCCGGCCGGCTGCTCGGCATGGTGTTCGAAGGCATGCTGACCTTCATCCTGCTGTGGATGGCGGGGGTGCCGATGGCGCTGCTGCTCGGCATCATCACCGGCATCCTCGCCTTCATTCCCAATATCGGCGCGTTCGTCAGCGGGGTGCTGATGGTCTCGGTCGGCTTCAGCGCCGGGCAGGACCAGGGCCTGTGGGCGATCGCAATCTATCTCGGCGTCCAGACCTTCGACGGCTATGTGCTGATCCCGCTGGTCGCCAAGCGCACCGTCGATCTGCCGCCTGCGCTCACGCTCTCGGCGCAGATCCTCGCCAGCACCTTGTTCGGCGTGATGGGGCTGGCACTCGCCGACCCGATCGTCGCGATGATCAAGGTCGCGCTGGAGAGCGAGGCCGAGCGCGGCGCCAAGGCTCGCGACAATGAACCGCGCGGCTTCCACTGGCGCATCCGCCACCGCGATACCGTTGCCGGCTCGGCGACGATCGCGGAACCGCCGGGGCAGCCCTCGGTTAGCTGACCCAAGGGGAATGCCATGCTGCTCCACGATTATTTCCGCTCGTCCGCGGCCTTTCGCGTCCGCATCGCGCTCAATCTGAAGGGCCTCGCCTACGAGCGCCGCGATGTGATGCTGCTCGACAACCAGCAGCGGAGCCCCGAGCATCTCGCGCTCAACCCGCAGGGCTTCGTCCCCGCGCTCGAAGTCGATGGCATGGTGCTGACCCAGAGCCTCGCGATCATCGACTGGCTCGATGCCCGCTACCCCGAGCCGCGGCTGATCCCCGCCGATCCCGATGCCCGCGCCGCCGCGCTCGCCCGCGCGCTGGTGATCGCCGCCGACGTGCACCCGCTCAACAATCTCCGCGTCATGCGGAAGCTCAAGGCGCTGGGGATCGACGACGATGAAAGCGCCGAATGGACGCGCCACTGGATCACCCAAGGCTTTGCCGCGCTCGAGGCGATGGCCGGGGACGGCCCGTTCCTCGGCGGCGCGGCGCCTGATGTGGCCGATGTCTTCCTCGTCCCCCAGATGTTCAACGCCCGCCGCTTTGCCACCCCGCTCGACGCCTTTCCGAAGCTGCTGCGCGCCGACGCCGCCGCGCAGGCAATCGAAGCCTTCGCCGCCGCCTACCCGGATCGAGTGAAACCTGATGCGTGACCGACAGCAAAGCCCCTCCCCTTCAGGGGAGGGGTTGGGGTGGGGCCTGCCCGCTAGCGCGTCCTCGGTGAGACATTCCCCACCCCTTCCCCCTCCCCTGAAGGCGAGGGGCTTATTCTATGCCGCCGGCCTGTTGTTCGCGTCACCCGCCCTCGCGCAGAGCGAGCCGCCCGAAATCGTCATCACCGGCCGCGGGCTCGACGCGCCGCCGGGCGAAGCCGCGTACGACGTCGTCACGATCGAGCGCGATCGGCTCACCAGCACTGCCAGCAATCGCCTCGAAGACGTTCTCCGCGACGCAGCGGGCGTCGCCCAGTTCCGCCGCTCGGACTCGCGCTCGGCGCACCCGACCAGCCAAGGTATCACCCTGCGCGGCCTCGGCGGCAACGCGTCGAGCCGCGCATTGGTCGTGCTCGACGGCGTGCCGCAGGCCGACCCGTTCGGCGGCTGGGTGGCCTTCCCCGCTTATCTCCCCGAGCGCCTCGCCGCGGTCCGTATCACCCGCGGCGGTGGCAGCGGTTATGCCGGGCCCGGCGCGCTCGCCGGCACGATCGACCTGATCAGCGGATCGCCCGCCGATCTCGGTCCGCTCCAGCTGCGCGCCGCTTATGGCAGCCGCGACAGCATGGACGCCACCGCTCTGGCCTCCGCCACGCTCGGCAACGGCTTCGTGACGATCGCCGGCCAATATGCCCGCGGCGACGGCTTCATACCTGTCGTCGAAGAAGATCGCGGCCCCGCCGATCGTCCCGCGCCCTATGAGCAGGCCAGCCTCGCATTGCGCGGAGTCGTCGATATCGGCGGCGGCGCCGAGCTCCAGGCCAATCTGTCGGGCTTCACCGACCGGCGCGACCGCGGCGTGGACTTCACCCGCGTCGCCAGCGACGGTGCCGATGCCAGCGTACGGCTGGTCAAGCGCGGCGGCTGGGGCTGGTCGGCGCTCGCCTATCTGCAGACCCGCCAATTCGCGAGCGGCTTCGCCAGCGTCGATGACGCCCGCACCGCCGCCTCGCCGACGCTCGACCAATATAATGTCCCCGCCACCGGCATCGGCGGCCGGATCGAGCTCGCGCCGCCGGTCGGCGGCGGCGTCACGCTCCGGCTGGGCAGCGACGTCCGCCGCGTCTCGGGGCGCAGTCAGGAGCTTTACACCTTCGTCGCCGGCGCCCCGACGCGCCGCCGCGTCGGCGGCGGCGAAAGCACCACTTTCGGCG
>JASLBO010000365.1 GCA_030146605.1 Sphingomonas sp.
GCCCCTCTCCCGACCACGCTATGCTCGGCCACCCTCTCCCCTGAAGGGGAAAGGGAAACAATCAGGCCAACGCCAGCTGCTGGGTGGGCGGCAGCCGGCCTTCGAGGTCCGCACCCAGAAGACCAACGACGTTCCGCCGCATCGGCTGCCAGAATGCCGAGAGCGTGAGCAGGGCCGATCCGATCACCAAAGCCGTCAACGCCGCTGCCAGTTCGACTGCGCCGCTCTGCTCGAACAGGGCGTACATCGCCCACAATACATAGACCAGGCTCGACACCAGCAAGGCGCGCCGGTCGATCGCCAGCGCCACGGTGCCGAACACGATGTAGAGCGCGATCACCACGCCGGCCCTCGGTGCGCCGATGTCGCCGTCGAACACTCCGAGCATGTGGAAGATCGGGTGCGCGATCAGCGGCGCCGCCGCGAGATGGAGCCAGAAGGCGACGTCCGAGCGGCGCGTGCGGCGCTCGCGGTCCGAAATGTCCCAGCGCATCGCGAAGACGAAGACCAGCACGCCTGCGATCAGCAGCATCGAATTGAGCGAGTCCTGCGAAGCGGGGACGAACGCCGTGATTGCTCCCACCGCTACGGCGACGAGCGCGAGCGCACCCACTGCGACGGTGATCGGCACCATGAACCGGCGCCAGTGCAGCCATGTCGCGCCGGCGGTGACGATCCCGGTGACGATCCCGATCGCGCCGGCAAGCTGGCGATGCTGGATCTCGGTGGTGAGGCCGAACTGCTCCGAAAGCCACGGCGCATTGGCACCCCAGATCGCGCCCAGCCCTGCGAAGATGCCGCCGGCGAAGCCGAGCAGCAGCAGGATGCTGGGAAGCGCCATGCGGCGTTGCCGGGTGAAATATTCGGCGAGCAGCCAGCTGGTGATCGACACCGCGAACCCACCGAACGCCACGGCGACGCCGATCTGGCGCGGGCCTTCATTGGCGTCGAGATCCATGATCCTGGCGCCGATATAAAAGCCGATCCAGCCGACCGCGACGAGGATCAGAATCGACGCGATCCCGACGAAGATGTCGTTGAAGCCGGACAGCAACCGGAAGCTCTCCTCGTCGACGGTGGGGGTTGATCGGCTCGCGGCTACATGGTTCCTGAGGGCGGCCGCGGCATCTGGCGAGATCGCTCCCGCCTCCACCGCGCCTGTCAGGTCGCTTTCGCTGTACATGGGCAATCCTCCTGTTGTGAGGTCCGCCTAGCACAAGTGTGTTAGTGAGGCAATACGCCAGTACGCTACTGCAGCCGCGACATGATCGATATGGTCTGCTCGGCGCCCGAATTGGGGACGATCTCGCCCGCGCGGTCGATGATCTCGGCCCATTGCGCGGCGACGCTCTCGGGAGTGGGCTCGGCCAGCTTCGCGCCGGGCGTCAAGGTCACGTAGGCCGCCTGCACCACGCCGGCGCCGGCACCGATGATCATGTTGGTCGGCGCATCCTCGGATACGAGGAACAGTGCCGCCGGGGCGACATTTTCGGGCGCGAAGGCCTTGAACGCTGCTTCGGGGAAGATGTCCTCGGTCATCCGCGTTCCCGCGACCGGGGCGATCGTGTTAACCTTGATCCCGTATCTGGCACCTTCGAGGTGCAGTGTCTTGGCCAGCCCGGCGAGCCCGAGCTTGGCCGCGCCGTAATTCGCCTGGCCGAAATTCCCGAACAGCCCGGTCGAGGAGGCGGTCATCAGGATGCGCCCGTAATTCTGCGCGCGCATCGTTTCCCACACTGCCCGGGTGGCATTGGCCGATCCGTTGAGATGGACATCGACGACGAAGCGGAAATCCTCCGGCTCCATCTTGGCGAAGCTCTTGTCACGGAGCACGCCGGCATTGTTGATGAGGATATCGACGCGCCCCCAGCGCGCCCTGGCGGCTTCGACCATCGCGACCATCTGGTCATATTCGGTGACGCTGCCGCCGTTCGAAAAGGCTTCGCCGCCCAGAGCCGCGATCTCGTCGACCACCTTGAGCGCCGCATCCGAATGGCCGGTGCCGTCGCGCCCGCCGCCGAGATCGTTGACCACGACCCTGGCGCCGCGCCGCGCGAGTTCGAGCGCATAAGCGCGGCCCAGGCCGCCACCCGCGCCGGTGACGATGGCGACGCGATCGTCGAAACTTATGGTCATAGGAAGCGCTCCGGTGCTTTGGAGCGCTTCCTAGACAAATTCACCCAAGGCTGACAGCCCCGGGGTTTGGCTCAACGGCCACCACGCTGGCGGCACTGATCCTTCACGGTGCGCGAGCAGGGCGGATAATCGGCCGCTGCGGCCGGGGCAGGGCTCGATGCGGTGGTCGCGCCGGCGGTTCCGGTGGCGTTCCAGTTCGAGCCGGTAGTGCCGGTCGTACCCGTAGCGTCACTCGTACCCGCGGTACCCGCGGTACCCGTAGTACCTGTCGTGTCAGTGGATCCGGTCGTACCCGCCGTGCCGGTGGTGCCGGCCGTACCCGTCGTGTCGGTCCCCGTCGTACCCATCGTCCCGGCAGTGCCTGCCGTTCCGGAGGTTCCGGTCGAATCCGTGGTATCGGTGGTCGTGCCCGAACCGGTCGTGCCCGTCGTCGGGTCGGATGGCGGCGTGTTGGGATCAGGCGTCGTCGTCCCAGGCGTATCCTGGCCGGTCGTCGCGGGCGGGGTGGTCTGCTGCGGGGTCTGCTGGGCGGCAGCCGTGCCGCCGATTGCGGCGAGAGCGGCCGCTAATGCGATAAGCTTCATCCAAGCTTCTCCTGAATTGGTCTTCGGACGCAGCATCAGCGTCCAACCTGACCAACGCAGGAGAAAGTCGATTGGGTCCTCAGTTCCCCGCGTCCAGGGCATAGCCCGCCGAACGGACCGTGCGGATGATGTCGGGGCGATCGCCATTGTTGATCGCCTTGCGCAGCCGCCGGATGTGGACGTCGACCGTGCGCGATTCGATGTCGCTGTCGTGCCCCCACACCGCGTCGAGCAGCCGCTCGCGCGAGAAAACCCAGCCCGGATGCTCGAGGAAGTGCTTGAGCAGGCGGAATTCGGTCGGCCCGAGCGAGATCACTTCGCCACCGCGGCGGACCTTGTGGCCGACAGTATCCATCTCGATGTCGGAATAGCTCAGCGCCTCGCCGGCCAGCGCCGGCCGCACCCGCCGCAGAACCGCGCCGACGCTCGCCACCAGCTCGCGCGGAGAGAAGGGCTTGGTGACATAGTCGTCGGCGCCGGTCTCGAGCCCGCGCACGCGATCCTCTTCCTCGCCGCGCGCAGTCAGCATGATGATCGGGATATTGGCGGTCTCGGGCATACGGCGCAGGCGCCGGCAGACCTCGATGCCCGAAAGCCCCTCGACCATCCAGTCGAGCAGGACGATGTCGGGGGTCGCTTCCTTGGCGAGCAGCAAGGCCTCCTCGCCATCGGGTGTGTGCTTGACCTCGTAATCCTCGCGCTTGAAGTGCCACGTCACCAGTTCGGCAATCGCGGCGTCGTCCTCGACCAGCAGCATCTTAACCCGGGCCATATACGCGTCCTTATGCCGTTGCCGCTTCGTCGGCCAGATAGCGGCCGGTAGCGGCGAAATAGACCATTTCGGCGACATTGGTCGCGTGATCGCCGATCCGCTCGATATTCTTCGCGACGAACAGCAGATGCGCAACCTGGCTGATCGTGCGCGGATTCTCGACCATGAAGGTCACGAGCGTCCGGAAGATCGAATCATAGAAATCGTCGAGTGCGGTATCGCGGACGCAGATCTCCGCCGCGGCCTCGGCATCGCGCGAAGCAAAGGCGTCGAGCACGTCGTGGACCATGTCGCTCGCCATCCGTGCCATTGCCGGCAGCAGCGAAAGCGCCTCGATCCGGTCCTCGCCCTCGGCGTGGATCAACGGCACGCGCTTGGCGACGTTCTTGGCATAGTCGCCGATCCGTTCGACCACCGCCGCGATCTTGAGCGCCGCGATCACCTCGCGCAGATCGTCGGCCATCGGCGCGCGGAGCGCTATGACGCGGACGACGAGCTTCTCGACCTCGCCCTCGATCGCGTCGATCTGCTTGTCCTTCCGGCGGACCTCCTCGGCGAGCGCGGTGTCGCCGCGCTGCAACGCCTTCATCGCGTCGTGAATCGCCTGCTCGGCGAGGCCGCCCATCTGGCTGATCAATGCGCGGAGCTGCTTGATGTCCTGGTCGAACGCCTTGACGGTATGTTCCTGGCCGTTCCCCATTAGCCGTACCTTCCGGTGATATAGTCTTTGGTTCGCTCTTCGCGGGGCGTCGTGAAAATCTGGTCGGTATCGCCATATTCCACCAGCGTCCCGAGGTGGAAGAACGCCGTACGCTGGCTCACCCGCGCCGCCTGCTGCATGTTGTGCGTGACGATTGCGATCGCATAGCGGCCGCGCAGTTCGTGGATCAGTTCCTCGATCTTGGCGGTGGCGATCGGATCGAGCGCCGAGGCGGGCTCGTCCATCAGGATCACTTCGGGATCGACGGCGATGGCCCGCGCGATGCACAGTCGCTGCTGCTGGCCGCCGGAGAGCGCAGTGCCGCTGTCCTGCAGCCGGTCTTTCACTTCCTCCCACAACCCCGCGCGCTTGAGCGAGCGCTCGACCATCGCGTCGAGGTCGGGCTTGGACGGCGCCAGACCGTGGATGCGCGGGCCATAGGCCACATTCTCGTAGATCGACTTGGGAAACGGGTTGGGCTTCTGGAACACCATGCCCACTCGGGCGCGCAATTGCACAACGTCCATCGCCGACGAATAGATATTCTGGCCGTCGAGCATGATCTCGCCGGTGACCCGCGCGCTGGGGATGGTGTCGTTCATCCGGTTGAGCGTGCGCAGAAACGTCGACTTGCCGCAGCCCGAAGGGCCGATAAACGCGGTCACCTTGTCCATCGCGATGTCGATCGACACGTCCTTCACGGCTTGTTTGTCGCCGTAAAAGACGCTCACGCCGCGGGCGGACATCTTGTGGGGAGTCTCGGTCATCACCAGCGGGTCTCGAATCTGTTGCGAAGATAGATGGCCAAGCCATTCATGGCGAGCAGGAACACCAGCAGCACGATGATCGCGGCGCTGGTCTTCTCGACGAAGCCGCGGCTGACTTCGTCGGACCACAGGAAGATCTGCACCGGCAGCACGGTGGCGGGATCGGTGAACCCGCCCGGCGGCGTGACGATGAAGGCGCGCATGCCGATCAGCAGCAACGGCGCGGTCTCGCCCAGCGCGCGCGCCATGCCGATGATCGTGCCGGTCAGGATGCCCGGCATCGCCAGCGGCAATACGTGATGGAACACCACCTGGATCGGGCTCGCGCCGATGCCCAAAGCGGCGTCGCGGATCGATGGCGGCACCGATTTGATCGCGTTGCGGCTGGCGATGACGATCACCGGCATGATCATCAGCGCCAGCGTCAGCCCGCCGACCAATGCCGCCGAGCGCGGCAGCAGCGGCCCGAACTGATAGCCGAACACGCTCCAGCTGCCGAGGAACACCGCCAGCCCGAGCAGGCCGAAGATGATCGAGGGGACCGCCGCGAGATTGTTGATCGAGACTTCGATCAGGTCGGTCCAGCGGTTCTTCGGCGCATATTCCTCGAGATAGATCGCCGAGAGCACGCCGACCGGGAAGGCGATCAGGAAGGTCACCGCCATCGTCAGCAGCGAACCCTTGAGCGCCCCCCAGATGCCGACCGCCACGGGATCGGTCGAATCGGACTCGTACAGGAAGTCGGTGTTGAAATGCCGTGACAGCGCACCCGCCTGCTGCAGCCTGGCGACGGTCGCCTTGGTCTCGGCATTGCCGTCGCCGCGCGCCGCCTGGTCGATCTCGGTCGAGGCGGGCACATGGATGCTCGTCTTGCGGTCGAGAATCGTCGGGTCCGCCTTGATGGCTTCGCGAACGCGCAGCCAGGCGTTCTCGGAGATGAATTCCTCTCCGCCGGCCCCGAACGCGGTCGCCGCCGCGCCCTTGACGGCATTTTCCAGCCCCGCGCCCGCCAGCGCGAGATCCGCCGCGGGCGTGCTGAGCTGGTTGCGCTCGAGGATCATCCCGGCCGCCGGAAAGTCGATCGGCAGCGCCACGTCGGTGCGCGTAAAGCCGCGCCAGCCGTTCGCCACCATCGTGATCAGCAGGAAGGCGAGGAACGCCGCCGACAGCGTAACCGCCGCCAGCCCGAAGAAGCGGAAGCGCCGCTCGCGGGAATAGCGCCTGCGAATGCGCTTCTGCATCGCCGAGGTGGTCCAGTCGGTCGGCGCGCGCTCGGCGGGCTCGCCGGAGCCCGTCGGCAGCTGGGGGACGAGCGACTTACTCATACGCTTCCCGATATTTCTTCACCACGCGCAGCGCGACGATGTTGAGCAGCAGGGTTATCACGAACAGGGTCAGCCCCAGCGCGAAGGCTGCCAGCGTCTTGGGGCTGTCGAACTCGCTTTCGCCGGTGAGCAGGTCGACGATCTGCTTGGTGACGGTGGTCGCGCTCTCGAACGGATTGAGCGTGATGTTGGCGGCGCCCGAGGCGGCCATCACCACGATCATCGTCTCGCCGATCGCGCGGCTCACGGCCAGCAATATGCCTGCGACGACGCCGGGCAGCGCGGCGGGGATCAGCACGCGCGAGATCGTCTCGCTCGTCGTCGCGCCCATCGCCAGGCTGCCGTCGCGCATCGCGGTGGGCACCGCGGCGATCGAATCGTCGGCCATCGACGAGACGAACGGGATGATCATCACCCCCATCACGAGGCCGGCGGCGAGCGCGCTCTCCGACGAGGCATAGGTATAGCCGAACGACACTGCGAGGTCGCGCACTGCCGGGGCCACCGTGAGCGCGGCGAAATAGCCATAGACCACCGTCGGCACGCCGGCGAGCATCTCGAGCGTCGGCTTCATCCATTTGCGCACCGTGGGCGCGGCATATTGGGTGAGGTAGATCGCGCTCATCAGGCCGAACGGGATCGCGACGATCATCGCGATCACCGCGCCGATGAAGAAGGTGCCCCAGAACAAGGGCACCGCACCCAGCGACTTGCCCGGATCGGCGGGGTCGATCACCTGCGGGCTCCAGTGCGTGCCGAACAGGAAGTCGGTGATCGGCACTTGCTGGAAGAAACGCAGCGACTCCCATAGCAGCGACAGGAAGATGCCCAGCGTCGTCAGGATCGCGATCAGCGACGCGACCAGCAGCAGCACCATCACCCCGCGCTCGACCTGGTTGCGGGCGGTGAAGCTGGCGCGGACGCGGGTGAGGGCGAAGGCGGCGCCGGCAAAAGCCAGCAGGATCGCCACGCCGGTGCCCATCCAGCCATAATAGGTCTGCGCCGAGCGGGTCGGGGCGGCGAGCGCCCCGGCGACCGGATCGAACGCCCTGGCGTCGTCCTCGCTGGCGACGCGCTTGGCCTCGGCCAGCAATGCGTCGCGCTCGAAGGCGAATTGCGGGAGCTGCGCCGCGGCGGGGTGCTCGAGCACCGCTTCCTTGACGAGGCCCGGGCTGATCGCGCTCCAGACGGCGACGAACAGCATGGCGGGCAGGATCGTCCACATCGCGACGTACATGCCATGCTGCCCCGGCAGCGAGTGCAGCCGCTTGGCGCCGCCGCGATCGAAGCGATTGGCGCGCGCGCGCGCAGTGAGCCAGCCGATCAGGCCGAGCCCGGCGATGAGGAACAGCAGCGCGAAAGCGTTCATCAGTGGAGGCCCGAAGGATCGAGTGCCGTGCGCTGCGCCACGATTTGCGCCGAATGCGCGCGCAGCGCATCGGGGGCGGCGATCAGCCCGCGCTGGGTGAGCTTGCCCTTGGGGTTCCACATCGTCGCATAGAGCGCGAGGAAGTCGGCGAGCCCGGGCACCGCGCGCAGATGGCGCTTCTTGACGTAGAGGAACAGCGGCCGCGCACCGGGATAGCTGCCGTCGGCGATGCTGGCGTAGCTGGGTGCGACGCCGTCGATCGGCACGCCGTGCAGCCGATCCACATTCTCCTCGAGATACGAATAGCCGAACACGCCGATCGCATTCGGGTTCGCGGCGAGGCCCTGGACGATCAGATTGTCGTTCTCGCCCTTGTCGATATAGGGCCCATCGTCGCGGATGCGCTTGCACCGGCTGTCATAAGGCGCGGTGTCCTTCGCGGCCTTGAGCGCCTTGATCTCGGGGTCGGCGGCGGCACAGCCGGGCTCCATCACCAGTTCGACCAGCGCGTCGCGCGTGCCGCTGGTCGCGGGCGGGCCCATCACCTGGATCGGCAATGCGGGAAGCGCCGGATTGACCTCGCGCCATGTCCGCGCCGTGTTGGGCTTGCCCATCGGGTTGGCGGCGAGCGCCAGATAGACGTCCTTCTTGCTCAACCGGAGCCGGGGCCCGTTATTCGCCTCGGCGAGCGCGACGCCGTCGACGCCGATCTGGACCTCGATGATCTCGCCCACGCCGTTGGTCTGGCAGAGGGCGTATTCGGATTTCTTGATGCGGCGGCTGGCATTGGCGATGTCGGGAAACTCCCAGCCCACCCCTTCGCAGAAGCGCTTGAGCCCAGCGCCGGTGCCGATCGACTCGACCACCGGCGCGCGTCGCCCGCCGCCCTGGTTGACGAAGGTCTCGGCGACGGCGGTGGTGAACGGATAGACCGTCGACGAGCCCACCACGCGGATTTCACGCGCCGTGTTGCTGTCGCAGCCAGCCAGCGTGAACGCCGCCGCTGCAATCAGGCCCAACCTGCCGAAAATGTCGCGAACTCCCGCTATGCCCCGAGTCGGGCGCCTCGCCACGCAAAGCCGCATGTCTTGCAAGTCGGTTACGCCTTTATGACACTCGCCGGACCGGCAGAAGCATTGTCACGGTCGTGCCCTTGCCGACCACGCTCGCGATATCGAGCCGGCCGCGGTGGCGCTCGACGATGTGTTTGACGATCGCGAGGCCCAGTCCGGTCCCGCCCAGCGACCGGCTGCGTCCCGAATCGACACGGTAGAAGCGCTCGGTCAGCCGGGGCAGATGCTGGGACGGGATGCCTTCGCCTTCGTCGGCGACGCTCAGGCGCACCATCGTCTCGCCCTCGGGCTGGAGCACGATCGTCACCGGAGTGCCTTCGCGGCCATATTTCATCGCATTGCCGATGACGTTGTGGAGCAACTGGCTGAGCTGGGTCGGGTCGCCCGCCACCGGCGCGATATCGGTGATATGCGTCATCAGATCGGCAGCGCGCGGGCTGCCCGAAAGCTCGGTCGTGACTTGCCCGACCAGTTCGGCAAGATTCACGGCCTTGTCGGGTGCGCGATATTTCTCGGCCTCGATCCGGCTCAGCGAAATCAGATCCTCGATCAGCCGCTGCATCCGCTGCGCCTCGCCGAACACGATCTTGAGGAAGCGCGCGCGGGTGCCTGGATCGTCGCCGGCATCCTCACGCAGCGTCTCGACATAGCCGAGCAGCGAGGCGAGCGGGGTGCGCAATTCGTGGCTGGCATTGGCGACGAAATCGACACGCATCCGCTCCGCGGCATAGCTGCCGGTGCGATCGACCAGATGAACCACGCGGCGTCCGTCGTCGAGCGCGTGGACGCGCATCTCCCAGCGCTGGTCGCGCGTGCCGAGCCCGACCAGATGGATCGGCGCCCCCGGCGCGCCATTGTCGAGACGCATCAGCCGCTCGGCCGCGGCCGGGTGGCGGATCGCGACGCGCACGTCCTCGCCCAGCACATGCTCGCCGAGCAGCTCGCGCGCACCCTGATTGGCCGCCTCGACCCGGCTGTCGGCGATCACCAGCAAGGGCTCGGCCACGGCCTCGATCACTTCGGCGATCGCCGGCTCGCTCCGCGGCGGCAGTGCGGCGCGCTCGGACGGAGCGGGGGGCTCGTCATTGCCGCTGGCGGCGATCAGCACCGCGGCCGACGCGCAGACCAGCACCACCAGGCCCGCCTGCACGTCGCCGTTCAATAACAGGCTCGCGACCGCGGCGATGGCCGCGACGACGAGCGCCAGCGCTGTTCGGACCCCGAAGGAATGCATATGTCCCGTTCTAGGCGTGGATTTACGATTGCGAAAGCCATGCAGGCGCATGACAAGGCATCATGGCCGAGCAAAGCACCGGACCCAAGGCTCCAGGCCGTCGCGCATTGATGCTCGGCGCCGCCGGTGCGTCGGCGATCGTCTCGATCCGTCCCGCGCTCGCGCAGACCAGCGCTTCGGTGATGAATTGCGAGATTCCCGTCCCCGATCCGGCACGCGCCGGCAGCTATATCGCGGCCGACGGCAGCCTCGTTCCCGCCGGCACGCCGGGCGCCTATCCGCC
>JASLBO010000460.1 GCA_030146605.1 Sphingomonas sp.
CGGCTGGTTCGAGCCGGCGGCGATCGAGAAGCTGGCCGCCGATCACAAGTCCGGGCGCGCGGAGCATGGCCGCACCTTGTGGCAGCTGCTCATGCTGGAGCGGAGCCTGGAGCGGCTGTTCAGCTAGCGATTGCCGCCGAAGCGCTGGCGTGGAAAGGTACGGCATGGCCGCAGCGCGCCCCAATTACGATTATGCGTACAGCCTCGCGCGGGCGTTCGGCGGCGCAATCATCTTCGCGTTGCCGCTGCTGATGACGATGGAGATGTGGTCGATCGGGACCTATGTCCATCCCGTGCGGCTGCTGTTGTTCATCGCGGCCAATTTCGTGGTGCTGGTCTTCCTCTCCCGTTTCGGCGGATTCGAGCGCACCGCCGATATGCGCGAGGACGTGCTCGACGCGCTTGCGGCTTATACGGTGGGCACCCTCGCAGCGCTCGCCATCCTCGGGGTCTTCGGGCTGCTCTCGACAGCTACGGCGCTCGACGAGCTGGTGGGGATGGTCGCGATCCAGGCGGTCCCCGCGAGCTTCGGTGCAATGATCGCGCGCAAGCAGCTGACCGCCGGCGACCCCGAGGAAGACGAGAACGAGGAGAAGGCGGCGCGCTCGGCAGGGTATCCCGGCCAGCTGTTCTTGATGGTGGCGGGAGCGCTGTTCCTCGCTTTCAATGTGGCGCCGACCGAGGAGATGATCCTGATTTCGTACAAGATGACGCCGTGGCACAGCCTGATATTGATGCTCGCATCGCTGTTCCTGCTGCACGTGTTGGTGTTCGCAGTGGGGTTCGCAGGGCAGGAAGAACCCGAAGGCCTCGGGATCGTGCGGCGCTTCCTCCTGTTCACCGTGCCCGGCTATGCGATCGCGCTGGCGGTGAGCCTGTTCGTGCTGTGGACCTTCGGCCGGGTGGACGGCAATGCGCTCGCCATGATCGCGCAAACCATGGTGGTGCTGGGCCTTCCCGCGGCGATCGGCGCCGCGATCGCACGGCTGGTGGTCTAGGGAGAGATCGGGATGGCATCGGACAAGAAGGCGGCTTCGACCTCGGCGCTCGAATGGATCGCGGCGGGGCTGGGGCTGACGGCGATACTGTTCGTCGCGGCGGTCCTCGGGCGGGAGGCGCTGATCGGCGAGGCTGAAGCCCTACCCGCGCTGGAAGTGCATGCGAGGCGCGTGATCCCCAATGCAGCGGGGTTCGTCGTCGAGTTCGAAGTGGTGAACCATTCGGGCGCCACCGCCGCGGCGGTGGCGATCGAAGGGCAGCTGGGCCCCGAAGCCGCCCCGATCGAGACCAGCAGCGCGACGCTAGACTATGTCGCGGGAAACGCCCGGGCGAAAGGCGGGCTGTTTTTCCGGCACGATCCGCGCGGCGAGAAGCTCGACCTCAGGGCGCTGGGGTTCCAGACGCCCTGAGTGCCGGGCAATGCCGCTCAATACTGGTTGAGAAGTACCATGCCGGCGTGGAGCGTCAGCGCCACCAGAGCCAGCGTCGACAGCACGAACAGGCTGAAGCGCACCGCCACCTTGTTGAAGGTCGCCTGGACGAGGCTGTGGAGGATCCGCAGGGCGACATAGGCCCAGCCGATCCACGCATTGATGCCGTCGCCCGCGCCCAGCAGGGCGAGCGTGATCGCAACCGCATAGAATAGCGTCGGCTGCTCCATGAGGTGGATGTAATTGTGCGCAGGCCATTGCGCGCGTTCCTCGACCATGCCGTCGAGGATGCCGGGGCGGCCGCCGCGGGCTCGGGACATGTCGATCCCGGCGCGTTTGAGCGCCGGCATACGGACCGCCATCATCCAGATGAGCATGACGAGCGACCAGGCGACGAGCGCCACGACGGGCGCGAGAATCTGGCTGTGCATTTCGGGGTCCCCTCCGATTGTGCGGCCAGGCTACGAAACTAGCGCTTTGCCGTCCAGCGGGCGAACACGTCGATCCACAGACGGCCCGGCGAGTCCGCGGGGAGATGGAGCGCGCCGAAGCCGTGTCCGCCCTTCTCGAAAAGGTGCGCCTCGACCGGCACCTGATATTTGCGGCAGGCGTCGATCATCGCGAGGCTCTGCTGGATGGGAACGGTGCCGTCGTCGATCGCGTGGACGAGGAAGACCGACGGAGTGGCGGCGCTGACCCGTGCCAACGGAGTGTAGCGCGCGACGGTCGCGGCATCGGTCGATTCGCCCCATAGGCCGTTGCTCTTGCGCGCCTCGAAACCCGCCGACACGAACGATACTGCGGGATAGACGAGGCCGGCATAAGCCGGGCGCGCCGACTGGCCGTCAGCGGCATCGACCGGTTTGTAGACCGGATCATCATGGCCGACCGCGAGCGAGGCGCCGAGATGGCCGCCGGCGGAGAAGCCGACCAGTCCGAGCCGGGCCGGGTCCACGCCATATTTGCCGGCATTGGCGCGGATCAGCCGCATCGCGCGCTGCGCATCCTGCAGCGGCACGTCGGCGCGGCTGGCCCAGCCTTCGCCGGGGAGGCGATAGGCGAGGACGAAGACGGTGACGCCGTGCGGGGTCAGCGCCTTGGCGACGTCCACCCCTT
>JASLBO010000463.1 GCA_030146605.1 Sphingomonas sp.
GGACGAGCACGAGCACGCCCACCAGATAGATCAGGTCCATGCTGTCCCATTCGCTCATGCGAGCATCTCCAGCCCGTCAAAGCCTGGTTCGACCCCTTCGGGCAGCTCGGCGGCGAGACTGATATAGTCCATCGACTGGTCCATATGAACCAGCGCGGCGCGGCGCGGCTTCAATTCCCCTGCCCAGCCCAGCACTTCGGCAAGATGCGGGTGCGTCGGATGCGGCGCGCGGCGCAGCGCGTCGACCACCCAGATGTCGAGCCCGGAATAGAGCGCGCGCATCTCGCTCGTCATCACATTGAAATCTGTGGCATAACCTATTGATTTACCTATTGATTTATCGTTACTGTCAAAACGCAATCCGGCCGAGGTGATGCCGCCGTGCGGCTGATCGGTGACGGTGATCGCGATATCGCCGATGGTGAGGCGATCGGGGAGCGGCTCGATCGCGACGGTCGGGCGATAGAGCGCCCGGCCGTGAAATGCGTAATGGAATTTGTGCTCGAGCTGTTCGAGCGTGAACGGCCGTGCGAGCCCGCGCACCGGTTCGCCGCCGCGCGCATGCATGAGCTGGCGAAGATCGTCGATGCCGTGGGTGTGATCGGCATGGTCGTGGGTCCAGATCACCGCGTCGACATCGGCGACGTTCGCGGCGAGGAGCTGTTCGCGCATGTCGGGACTGGTGTCGATCAGGAGCTTGGTGGTTTCGGTGGAGACGAGGACCGAGGCGCGGGTGCGGCGATTGCGCGGTTCGGCGGGGTCGCAGGCGCCCCAGTCGTTGCCGATCCGCGGGACGCCGGAGGAGGTGCCCGAACCGAGGATGCGAATTTTCAAATTTTGCTCACACGAAGGCACGAAGCCACCAGGGAGAAGAAGCTGAAGAGGTTAGCGCGAACACGCCTTCTTCTTTTTGTGCCTTCGTGCCTTTGTGTGAAATCAATCTGACCCCGTCCGAGAGTGCGTTGCGCTGAGCCCTCTCCCGCTAGCGGGAGAGGGAGAAGAGGCGCGCCTCCGTTCACGCCAGCGTCTTGGCGAAGAGCTTGTGGAAGTTCTGGCGGGTAGCCTCGGCCAGCGCGTCCGGGTCTTCGCCGCGGAGGTTCGCGAGGAACTTGCACGTGTCCGCCACGAAGGCCGGTTCGCCGGTCCTGCCGCGATGGGGCACCGGGGCGAGGAAGGGCGCGTCGGTCTCGATCAGCAGGCGGTCGAGCGGGAGCCGCGCGGCGGTTTCCTGGAGATCCTTGGCGTTCTTGAAGGTCACGATGCCTGAAATCGAAATGTAGAAGCCGAGTTCCAGCGCCACGTCGGCAAAAGCGCCGCTCGCGGTGAAGCAGTGGATCACGCCCGGAAACGCCCCCTTCCCCATTTCGTCGCGCAGGATCTCGGCAGTGTCGTCCTCGGCGTCGCGGGTATGAACGATGATCGGCAGCTGCGTCTCGCGCGACGCGGCGAGGTGCGCGCGGAAGCTGGCGCGCTGGCGGTCGCGGTCCGAATGGTCGTAATAATAATCGAGCCCGCTCTCGCCGATGCCGACGACGCGGGGGTGCCGGGCGCGCTCGACCAGCCTTGCCGTGCCGATATCGGGATGCTGGTCGGCCTCGTGCGGATGGATGCCGACGCTCGCCCACACATCGGGCTCGCGCTCCGCCACCGCGATGACGTCATCCCATTCGTTCTCGCGCGTCGAGATGTTGAGCATCGCCACCACTCCGGCGACCCGGGCGCGGGCAAGCACTTCGGGCTGCTGCTCGCCGAGACCCTTATAGATCAGATGGCAATGGCTGTCGGCCAGTCTCACGCGTCGATCGCCTGCAATTCCAGTCGGGGGAAGATGGGGGTGGGCGCGGCGATGCGGAAGTCCTCGTCGGCCTCGGACGGAAGCTGGACGAGCAATTTGCCCGCGGAGGTCGGGATCACCGGCAGGATCGTCGTGGCGAGCCGGCGGATCGCGCGAAGCAGGGTGCGCAGCACGGCGTTCATCCGCTCGGCATCGGTCTTGCGCAACGCCCACGGCGCCTGGGCATCGATATATTGGTTGCAGGCGAACACGCCGGTCATCCACGCCTCGATGCCCTGGCTGAGCGCGAGATCCTCGAACGCGACACGGAAGGCGGCGCAGGCGGTGTCGACTTCGGCGAGCAGCACCGCGTCGGCCTCCTCCGCCCTTCCCTCGGGCACATGGCCTTCGCAATTCTTGGCGATGAAGGCGAGCACGCGCTGGGCGAGATTGCCGAAGCTGTTCGACAGATCGGCATTGGCACGGGTGACGATCGCTTCGTCGCTGAACGTGCCGTCCGAGCCGAAACTGACGTCGCGCAGCAGGAAATAGCGCAGCGCATCGACCCCGTAGAGCTCGGCGAGCTGCATCGGATCGACGACGTTGCCGACCGACTTGGACATCTTCTCGCCGCGGTTGAGCAGGAAGCCGTGGCCGAACACCTGTTTGGGCAGCGGCAAATTGGCGGACATCAGGAACGCCGGCCAATAGCGCGCGAATTCGACCTCCCTCTCCGGATATCCGACGCCGGTCATGTAGGTCGTCAGCGCATCGACCCACACGTACATGACGTGGCCCTGCGAACCCGGCACGGGAACGCCCCAGTCGAAGCTGGTGCGGCTCACCGAAAGGTCGATCAGCCCGCCCTCGACGAACCGCAGAATTTCGTTGCGCCGCGATTCGGGGCGGATGAAGTCCGGATTGGCGGCGTAGAAGTCGAGCAAGGGCTGCTGATATTTGGAAAGACGGAAGAACCAGGTTTCCTCGGCCGTCCATTCGACCGGCGTGCCCTGCGGAGACAGCTTCTCGCCGCCCTCGCCGGCGGTGAGCTCGCTGTCGTCGTAAAAGGCCTCGTCGCGAACCGAATACCAGCCTTCGTAGCGGTCGAGG
>JASLBO010000485.1 GCA_030146605.1 Sphingomonas sp.
TATGTCCCTGCCGGCGGCGATGTTCCCGATCGCGAGATGAACCCCAAATTCGCCCAGAAGCTCGATTTTATCGAGCGGATGACGCGCTGGGCCGAGACGCTCGACGTGCCGACGATCCTGACCGGTGACTTCAACGTCGCACCGCTCGAATGCGACGTGTGGAGCCACAAACAACTGCTCGGCGTGGTCAGCCACACCCCGGTCGAAGTCGAGGCGCTGGGGCGGCTGCAGGCAGCGCACGATTGGGTCGACCTTGGCCGCCGCTTCATTCCGGCGCCGGAGCGCTGCTTTACCTGGTGGAGCTATCGCTCGAAGGACTGGACCGCGAACGACCGCGGGCGTCGGCTCGATCATATGTGGGCCAGCCGTGAGGTTGCCGACAAGGCAGTGAGCCACAAGGTCTGCGAACCGTGCCGCTCGTGGCTCAAGCCATCGGACCATGTTCCGCTCGTCACCGAGTTCGACTTTTGAGCGATCCACGCGCCGTTGCCCGCGCGATCGATGCGCTACGGCGCGGGTGGCCGGTGGCGATTCGCGGGCGCAACGGCGCGCTGAGGCTGCTCGCAATCGAAACCGCCGATGCCGTGCGGCTCGGTGCTTTCGACCCTGAAGGAGTGGCACCGGTGCTGCTCTCCGCCGGCCGCGCCGCGACGCTCAAGCTCGCCAACCAGCGCGAAGCGGCGGCCCCCGATGGGCCGGTGCTCGTCGAGCGGGCACCGTGGCTCGACTTCGATACCGCGACGGCGCTTGCCGATCCCCAACTCGATCTCGCCACCCCGCTCAAGGGGCCGTTCCGCGCGATCGAGGTCCACGCCCCGGAGGCCGCTGCAGCGGCATTGCGGCTTGCACGTGTGTCCGGGCTGCTGCCCGCCTTCTTCGCGAGCGCCGGCGACGCCGACGACGCGATCACCCCCGACGACATCGATGCACATGAGGATGCCGACCGGCTGCGCATCGTCGGGCGCGCGCGGCTGCCGGTCGAAGGTGCCGAAGATGCCGAGATCGTCGCCTTTCGCACCGATGAGACGCCGGGCGAGCATGTCGCGCTGATGATCGGCCGGCCGGATGGACGCCCGCCGCTCGTGCGGCTGCACAGCGAGTGCCTGACCGGGGATGTGCTCGGCAGCCTGAAATGCGATTGCGGTCCGCAGCTCAAGGCGGCGATCGCCGCGATTGCGGCGAGCGGCTGGGGAATCCTGCTCTATCTGCGCCAGGAAGGGCGCGGGATCGGGCTGATCAACAAGTTGCGCGCCTATGCGCTGCAGGATCAAGGCTTCGACACCGTCGACGCCAATACCCGGCTCGGCTTCGCGGTCGATGCCCGCAACTTCGCAGTGGCGGGACGCATGCTCACGCTGCTCGGCCAGAAGAATATCCGATTGCTGACCAATAACCCCGACAAGGTGGCGGCGCTGGAGGCGGCGGGAGCCACAATAGTCGAACGCGTGCCGCACAAGCTGCCGCCCAACCCGCACAACGAGCGCTATCTGGCGACCAAGCGGGACCGGACCGGCCACCAACTTTAGGTGATCAGCCGGACGACCTCGTCGAAATCGGTGCCGATGGCCTGAACGCCAAGGGCACGCAGCCGATCGGCATGGTCGGGAGCGCAGTGACTGCCGGCGCACAGACCGATGACATAGGCCCCCGACGCGACCGCACCGGTGACGCCGACGGGCGAATCCTCGAGGATCACGCAGCTTCGAATGTCGACCCCCAGCGCCGCGGCGGCATGCAGATACACGTCCGGCTCGGGCTTGCCGCGCGCTACATGCTCGCGGCCGCTGAAGATCTTGTCGCCGAAAGCGTCGCGAACACCGAGATGGTCGAGGTGCCGGGTGATCCACTCGGTGCTGCTCGACGAAGCAATAGCGCGCGGCAAGGCCCGGGGAAGGTTTTCGATGAAGTGGATCGCCCCGGCAACTGCGGGAAGCCCTTCCTCCAGCGCGCGGCGGTCCTCGACGGCGCGAACCGCGTGAAAATCGTCCGGAATCGCTCGGCCGATCCACGATTCGATCGCGCCCAAAAAATCGGCCCCGGCCAAGCCCATGAAATTGGCCATCGAATCCGCGGGCGTGGTCGGATGGCCGATGCTCGTCAGATACTCGGCAATCTGGCGGTTCCCGGCATATTCGCTCTCGAGCAGCACGCCGTCGAAGTCGAAGATCATCGCATCGAACTTCACGCACGTTCTCCGAACAAGGCAGTGCCGACGCGGACATGGGTGGCGCCGATGGTGACAGCGGTTTCGTAGTCGTTGGACATTCCCATGCTGAGCGCGGAACATCCGGAATCGCGCGCCAGTTTCGCCAGCAGCGCGAAATAAGGCGCAGCTTCGACATCCGAGGGCGGGACGCACATCAGCCCCGCCACGGGCAGGTCGGCTGCGCGGGCCTCTGCGAGCAGAGCCGGGAGATCAGCGACCGCGCAGCCGCCCTTTTGCGGCTCGTCGCCGATATTGACCTGGACAAAGCAGGCCGGGCGCCTGCCGGTCTTGTCCATCGCTTTGGCCAATGCGTGGACGAGCGAGGAGCGATCGACCGAATGGATCGCATCGAACAGGCCGACTGCTTCCTCGGCCTTGTTGGACTGAAGCTGGCCGACCAGGTGGAGCGAAATCGCTGAAGTCGTCTCGCGCAACTCAGGCCATTTGGCCGCGGCCTCCTGCACGCGATTCTCTCCGAACACGCGCTGACCTGCGTCGATCAGCGGCTGGATCGCCGCGGCGGGCTGCGTCTTGGAGATGGCGATCAGTTCGACCGATTCGGGCAAGCGGCCGGCAAGCTGCGCGGCGCGGGCAATCTTCTCGCGAACTTCGGCGAGCCGGGCTGAGGCGTCGTCTATGGGCATGCGGCGCGCTATAGGCGGGCGGATGCGACCCCGCCACCCTCTGCCGCACCTGTGGCTGATGACCGACGAGCGGATGGGCGATTCGCTGTGGGACGCGCTGGCGCGGCTGCCGCGTGGAAGCGGCGTGGTGTTCCGGCATTATGGCCTGGAGCCGTTTGCGCGAGGGGCGCTGTTTGCCGAAGTGCTGAAGGTCGCGCGGCGCCGCGGGCTGCTGGTGATCCGCGCCGGGGCCGAACGGCTCGGGCGCGGCGAAGCGGGCGTCCATGGTCGCCGCGGAGAAGGATTGCGCACCTGGCCGGCGCATTCGCGGCGCGAGGCAATTGCAGGGATACGGGCGGGCGCGGGTCTATTGTTCGTCTCGCCGGTGTTCGCGACCCGCTCGCACCCTGGCGCGCGGGCCCTGGGGCGGTCAAGGCTCGGACTGATGATTCGCGGGCTGGGAGTACCGGTGATTGCGCTCGGCGGGATGGACGCGCGGCGGGGCGCCAGCCTGCAGCCGCTGGGTATCTATGGCTGGGCGGCGATCGATGCGTGGGCCAGGACAGCCTAGTTCTCGTGCGAAAGCAGGAGAACTGCATTCCTTTGGGTGCAGTACAGCCTCACGAAGTCCCGGCGTTCGCCGGGGTGACCCCCGCGTTAGAAGCGGAAGGCGGTGCCCACATAGACCGCCTGGCTGTCGCGCCGGTTGTCGGTCGTCTTGGGCAGGCGATCCTGCTCGCTCTTATACCGCACGCCCGCGGTCACATCGAGGTTGCGGGTCAGCGAATAGCTGCCGCCGACGTCGATCGAATAGCTCGGCTTGTCGCCGATCAGAACGGGCGTGTTAGCCAGCGGGCGCTCGGCAGCGGCCTGAACCCGGCCGGAGACGCGGTTGCCTGAATAGCTGACGCCGAGATCGGCGCGTTCGGTGCTGCCCGGCTGGGCGGCAAGCTCGACGCGAGTGACGTCGCCGGCAACCGCGAAACGCTTCCAGCCGACCGAGACGCCAAGATTATAGGCGATCGGCGCAAGGCTGACCGGAGCGGCTGCGATCACGTCGTTGCGGCTGGCAAGCGCCGCCGTGCGCGTCGAGCGCGCCCGGACCGCGACGGTGACGGCACGGCCGCCACGATTCGATTCCGAAGGCGTGAAGCGGAAGCCGGCTTCGGGCAGGCCGCTGCGGGCCAGGATCGCGGCAAGCCTGGGATCGGCGGCGGCCGGCGTGAAGGTGCCGATGCCGCTGCGCAGCGCACTGGCGGGCCGCTTGGCGTAGCTCCGCTCGACGCGGTTGCCTTCCTGCGCCTGGAGCGCCGGCGCAACGAGAGTCCCGGCGGCGCAGATCGCCCCCAGTCCCATCACCGTCGTCCACCGTGCCAGAAGCATTTCCATCCCCTTTTATGTAGAGGTGCGTACCATGATTCGGAAGCAAGGTTCCACAGGCCACTGAAATTTCGTGCCAGTGTTGCCCGATGCCCACAGATTCGGCAGCGAATCGACCGGCTTGCCGTGGTTTCCTCCGCGCGCTGCCGCCTTGCTCCCGCCACACGAGCCCCTATAGATGCATTCGCTTTATCCTTTCGGGCTTAGGAATGTGTCGATGAACCGCCTGTTGCGCACCGCGATCCTGGGGTCGCTCGCTCTTTCGATCACCGCGTGCGGCGGCGGCAACAAGCGCCCCGAGGCGGATCTCGCCGCTTCGAAGGTGACGACGATCGGCGTCAATTCCTATTTGTGGCGCGCGACGCTCGACACGCTGAGCTTCATGCCGCTACTCCAGACCGATTCAAACGGGGGCGTCATCGTCACCGACTGGTACGTCAACCCGAACACGCCGGCCGAGCGGATGAAGGTGACCGTGACCGTGCTCGACCAGGACCTGCGCGCCGACGCGCTGCGCGTCGCGGCACTGCGCGAAGTCAACCGCACCGGCCAGTGGGTTGCAGCCCCCGTGCAGGCAGCGACGGTGCAGAAGCTCGAGGACATCATCCTCACCCGCGCCCGCGACCTGCGCCGCGCCGCCATCGTCAACGACTGATCGGCCGCTTCCTTCGATACAGGCCGATCGCTGACCCCGTCTCACATAGGGACGGGGTTGATCGCCTGTGCGGCGCTGCCTAGTGCCGGGCTGCAAAGTTGAAGGAATTTGGTACGTGTCGCGATTCAATGCGCTGAAGTCCGATTCGCACTGGCAGAAGGTCTGGGACGAGCGCCGCACCTTCGCCGCGCACGACGACAGCCCGAAGCCCAAGAGCTTCGTCCTCGAGATGTTCCCCTATCCTTCGGGGCGCATCCATATGGGGCATGTCCGCAATTACACGATGGGCGACGTGCTGGCGCGGTTCCGCCGGATGAAGGGCATGGAAGTGCTCCATCCGATGGGCTGGGACGCCTTCGGCATGCCCGCCGAGAATGCCGCGATGGAGAAGAAGGTCCATCCGGGCAACTGGACCCGCCAGAACATCGCGACGATGAAAGCGCAATTGAAGCGCCTCGGCTTCGCACTCGACTGGACGCGCGAGCTGGCGACGTGCGAGCCAGATTATTACGGGCACGAGCAGGCGATCTTCCTCGATTTCTTCGAGAGCGGACTGGTCTATCGCAAGGAATCGGCGGTCAATTGGGATCCGGTCGACATGACCGTCCTGGCCAACGAGCAAGTGATCGATGGCCGTGGCTGGCGCTCGGGAGCGATGGTCGAGCGCAAGAAGCTCAGCCAGTGGTTCCTCAAGATCACCCAGTTCGCCGACGATCTGCTCGAGGGCGTGCGCGGGCTCGAGCATTGGCCCGACAAGGTCAAGCTGATGCAGGAGAACTGGATCGGCAAGAGCGAGGGGCTCCGGTTTAGGTTCGAATTAACTGCTCCCCTCCCGCTTGCGGGAGGGGTCGGGGGAGGGCCGGATGGACTTCGTGACACTGCGAATGACACAGCCCCTCCCCTAACCCCTCCCGCAAGCGGAAGGGGGATAGAAGACGTCGAAGTCTTCACCACGCGGCCGGACACGATCTTCGGGTCGAGCTTCGTCGCGATCGCGGCGGACCATCCGATCGCGCAGACGCTGGCCGACGGCAATCTCGATGTCCAGGCGTTCATTGAGCGCTGCAAGCAGGGCGGCACCACCGCGGCCGAACTCGAGACGCAGGAGAAGCTCGGCTTCGACACCGGGCTGCGCGCGGCGCATCCCTTCGATCCGGCTTGGCAATTGCCGGTCTATATCGCCAATTTCGTGCTGATGGACTATGGCACCGGTGCGGTATTCGGCGTTCCCGCGCACGACCAGCGCGATTTCGAATTCGCGGCCAAATATGCGCTGCCGATCCGCCGCGTCGTCTCCGAAGGCGACAAGACCGCGCCCGAATTCCACGATGTCGAAGCGTATAGCGGCCCCGGCACGCTGGTAAATTCGCATTTCCTCGACGGCATGGATGTGACCGACGCCAAGCGCGCCGTGATCCAGCGCGCCGAAGCGGGCGGCTGGGGCACCGGGACCACCGTGTGGCGCCTTCGCGACTGGGGCGTCAGCCGCCAACGTTACTGGGGCACGCCGATCCCCATCATCCATTGTGACGGTTGCGGCCCGGTGGGCGTGCCGCGCGAGCAGCTGCCGGTGGTGCTGCCCGAGGATGTCAGCTTCGACATCCCTGGCAATCCGCTCGACCGGCATCCGACGTGGAAGCATGTCGACTGCCCCAAATGCGGCAGCCCGGCGCGGCGCGAGACCGACACGCTCGACACTTTCTTCGATTCCTCGTGGTATTTCATACGCTTCGCCAGCCAGCCGGCCGACAAGCCGTTCGACAAGGCGATCGCCGAGCAATGGCTGCCGGTCGGGCAATATATCGGCGGAGTCGAACACGCGATCCTGCATCTGCTCTATGCGCGCTTCTTCACCCGCGCGCTCCAGCATATCGGCAAGCTCGATGTTGCCGAGCCGTTTGCCGGGCTGTTCACCCAGGGGATGGTGACGCACGAAACCTACAAGGCGCAGGACGGGCGCTGGCTCTCTCCCGAAGAGATTCGGCAGGACGGCGCCGGGGTGATCGAGATCGCATCGGGCGATGTCGCCGAGGTCGGCCGCATCGAGAAGATGTCCAAATCGAAGAAGAACACCGTCGATCCCGAACCGATCGTCGATCAGTACGGCGCCGACGCGGTGCGCTGGTTCATGCTCTCGGACTCGCCGCCCGAGCGTGACCTCGAATGGAGCGAGAACGGCATCGAGGGCGCGTGGCGCTTCGTCCAGCGGCTGTGGCGACTGTTCGACGGACTGGAGGACGCCCAGGGCGACGACAAGGAGCTCAACCGCAAGCTGCATCGTACCATCGCCGGCGTCGCGAGCGATATCGAGGCACTGACCTTCAACAAATCGGTCGCGCGGCTCTACGAGCTGGTCAACGCCGTCGAGAAAGCCGGGCCTTCCGCGGCGCGCAACAACGCGATTCGCACGATCGTCCGGGTCGTGGCCCCGATGGTCCCGCATATCGCCGAGGAAGCATGGGCTGCGATGGGCGAGGACGGGCTCGTCGCCGACGCGGCATGGCCCGAAGTGGATCCTGCATTGCTCGTCG
>JASLBO010000500.1 GCA_030146605.1 Sphingomonas sp.
GCCGCGATCACCAGCGTCGACAATGCGCGCAGCCGGGGGTTGATGGAGCGGCTCGGCATGGTCCGCGCGCCCGGGGATGATTTCGACCATCCCAGGGCGATCGAACGACTGCGCCGGCATGTCACCTATCGCATCGCACGCCCGGCGGTTAAGCCTGCCTAAACCATAAGAGGGCCACGACCGCCCTTGGGGAGAACCATGCATGAACGACGAAGTTGAGCAGCCGGCCGTGCCGCGACCGCGGTACCACGCGCTGTTCGTCGTCGCGATCCTCGCGGGATCGTTCCTGCTCTTCCTCGTCCAGCCGATGGTCGCGCGGATGGCCTTGCCGCGGCTGGGCGGCGCCCCCGCGGTATGGAACAGCGCCATGCTGGTCTATCAGGCGCTGCTGCTCGGCGGCTATGCCTATGCCCATTGGTTGGGGCGCGTGCCGGTCAGGGCGCAGGCAACCATCCATCTCGCGGTGCTTGCGGTGGCGGCTTTGTGGCTGCCGATCGGGTTGACCACGATGGAACTCCCGGCCGACGCCGAGCCCGCACTCTGGGTGCCATGGCTGTTCGGCGCCTCGATCGGGCCCTTGTTCTTCGCGATTTCCGCGCAGGCGCCGCTGCTCCAGCGCTGGTACAGCGTCTCCAGCGGCGGGCGCGATCCCTATGCGCTCTATGCCGCGTCGAATATCGGCAGCTTCGGCGGGCTGCTCGCGTATCCGCTGATCGTCGAGCCGGCGCTCGCCCTCAAGGGGCAGAGCCTGTTGTGGTCGATCGGCTATGGGCTGGTTTTCCTGCTCGTCGCCGGCTGCGCCACCCTGCTGCCGCGCAAGACCCGCGGCGAGGCGCATGTCGCGCATGACAGCCCCGCGCCGGGCACCGGCCGCGTGCTCCACTGGATCGTGCTCGCCTTCGTGCCTTCGGGGCTGATGCTCGCGACCACGACCTTCCTCACCACCGACATCGTTGCGATGCCGATGCTGTGGGTGCTTCCGCTCGGGCTCTATCTGCTGAGCTTCTCGGTCGCCTTCCGCGAAGGCGACACCATCCCGGACCTGCTCGCGCGGGTCGCGCCGCTGATCCTGCTGCTGTTCGGCGCGACGCTGATCGCCGGGCACCAGAAGCTCGCTTATCTCAATGCGGTGATCGGGCTGGTGCTGTTGTTCGTCGTCGCGGTGGCGCTCCATTCGTGCATGTACCGGCTGCGGCCGGCACCCGACCGGCTGACCGGCTTTTATCTGGCGATGTCGGTCGGCGGCGCGCTGGGCGGCGTCTTCGCGGGCCTCGTCGCGCCGGTGCTGTTCGACTGGACCTACGAATATCCGCTGCTGATCCTCGCTGCCGGCGTGCTGATGTCCCAGGCCTTTCTGTTTCCCGCCACCGGCAGGCTGTGGCGAGGCGAGGGGCAGCTGCTCCGGATCAAGACGCTCGCCGCCTGCTTGCTGGTGGCGATTTTCGTCTGGCTGGGGATCGTCAACCCGGGCGGGGTGCTCGGCGAGATGCACGAGCAGATCGCGTTTCTCGCGGTTGCCGTGATCGGCCTGCTCGCGACCGGCCGGCGCATTCCCTATATGGCGGCGCTGACGGGCGGGCTGTTCCTGTTCGGCGGGTATCGGGCGATCGACATCTCGCTGAGCGGCGACCGGACGCGCAGCTATTTCGGCGTCTATACCGTGGGCGAATATCCGGACCAGCGCCGGCTCGCGCACGGCACCACGCTGCACGGAATCCAGCTCAAGGGCGCGCGCTCGCGGCTCCCGACCACCTATTATGTGCCCGGCTCAGGCGTCGGCCGGGCGATGCTCGCCGCGCCGGCGCTTTATGGCCCGGCCGCGCGGATCGGCGTGGTCGGGCTGGGGACGGGAACGCTCGCTTGTTATGCGCAACCGGACCAGCATTGGCGCTTCTACGAGATCGACCCGGCGGTGGTTCGCCTGGCGCACGACGCGGGCAGGTTCACATTCCTGCGGCAATGCGCGCCGCAGGCGGAGATCGTGGTGGGCGACGCGCGGCTGCGGCTCGTCGAGACGGCGTCGGCCAGCCTCGACCTGCTCGCTCTCGACGCCTTCTCCTCGGACGCGGTGCCGATGCACCTGATGACCAGCGAGGCGTTCGGCACCTATGCCAGAGTGCTCGCGCCCAATGGCCTGTTGCTCGTCCATATCTCGAACCGTTATCTCGCGCTGGCGCCCGTCGTCGCAGCAGCGGCGGCGAAAGGCGGCTGGCACGCGGCGCGGCTGAGCTATCAGCCGAGCGTTGTCGAGCTGCGCGATGAAGCCACGGGGTCGGACTGGATCGCCCTGTCGCGCGACCCGGCGACGTTGGCCAGGCTGACCGGAGGCCAATGGCAGCCGCTCGAGACCAAGCCCGGGTTCACGCCGTGGACCGACGATTATGCTTCCGTGGTCCCGGTGATGCGCGCGTTCAATCCGTCGCTGGCGGGCGACTAGGCCCCGGCGAGCGCGGCTTCGAGCGCGCCGATCCGGTCGCCCTGCGCGGACGCCATCGCGTCGGCGGCGGCGACGGCCGAATCGAGCGCGGGATAAGCCGGCTCGCCCGCCTGGCCGCGTTCGCTCGCCAGGCTTTCGAGCGCGGCGAGTGCGGTGAGGGTCGGCGCGCGCAGCGATTCGAGGGTGCTGAGCGCCGTATGCGCGTCGAGCCATGCCGACGAACCCTCGGGCACGCCGCGGGCGACGGCGATCCGCGCCTCCGCTTCCTGCGCCGCCGCGGCAAAGCGCTGGTTGCCCGACTGCAAGCTGGCAGTGACCTCGGCGATCCGGGCGTCGAGCGTGGCATCGGGCATTACGACTGCGATCGGGCGCTCGGGCTCGGCGAGGCTCTGTTTCTCAATCGGCCGCGGGAGCAGCGAGGGATAGCCGTCCGGCGCCGGGGTGCAGCCCCAAAGCGCGAAGGCGAGGGCGGGAAGGGCGGCGAAAAGGGGGCTGCGCATGGCAGGCTGCTTAAGCTTGTGGAAAACCTCACGCAACGGGGTTGCGTTCCTCGGAAGTGCCTTCTATCAGCCGACCTCCAATGCGCGCCCGTAGCTCAGCTGGATAGAGCATCAGACTACGAATCTGAGGGTCGGACGTTCGAATCGTTCCGGGCGCGCCAATTTCCTCCATCGGTGGAAACAGGGCAATGGCGGCGAGGATCGGCACCGCGGGCTGGTCGATCCCGCGGCAGGTCGGCGATCGCTTGCCGGGCGAGGGGACGCACCTCCAGCGCTATGCGCAGCGGTTGAACCTGGCCGAGATCAACAGCAGCTTCCATCGTCCGCACCGAACCGCGACCTATGCCCGCTGGGCGGCGGCGGTGCCCGACGATTTCCGTTTCGCGGTCAAGCTCCCGAAGACGATCACCCACAAGGCGAAGCTCGTCGATTGCGACGATCTGCTCGCGGCGTTCGGAGGCGAAGTGGCGGGACTCGGCGGCAAGCGCGGGGTGCTATTGGTTCAGCTGCCGCCGAGCTTCGCCTTTCCGGGCGAGGTGGCTATGCGCTTTTTCGATTCGCTCGATCGCCTGCTCGGCGGGCAGCTGGTGATCGAGCCGCGCCATGCGAGCTGGTATGCCCCCGAGGTCGACGCGATGCTCGCTGTGCGGCGGATCGCGCGCGTGCTCGCCGACCCGCCGGTGCCGGAGGCGGCGCGCGAGCCGGGCGGCTGGCGCGGGCTGACCTATATCCGGCTCCACGGCGCGCCGCGGGTCTATTGGTCGAGCTATGAGGACGCGCAGATCGCGGCGCTGGCGACGCGCATCGCCGAGAGCGAAGGCGAGGTCTGGACGATCTTCGACAATACTGCCTCCGGCGCCGCACTCGGCAACGCGCTCGATCTGGCGGAGGCCGCTTCCTAGCGAACTCAGTCGCGCAACGCCGCGATCAGCACCTTCATGTTCTCGATGTACGTGCCCGTCGAGATTCCCGTCACCGGGTGATCGGTCTCGTAAGGCGAGGTGTCGGTCGCGTCGCCCACCTTGGTGCGGCTGAAATCGCCGGGCGTGGGCGTGGCGGCGCCGTCGCCGGCATAGGGATTGCTCGTCGCCTTGAGTTCGGTCGGCCACCAGCCCGCCGCGTTGAGCGACTTGATCAGCGCGTCGGGGGAACGCTTGCCGTCGGCGGTATTGAGGTCCGAAGTCTCGGTCTCGCTGACGAGGAAGTAGCGCGGCAGCGGCTGCGATGTGCGCAGCGGCGAGTCCTTCGTGATCGCCGCGGGATCCGAGGCGATCAGGCTGTCATATTCGCGCCGCAGCCCGGCGAGGTCGACCGCGCGGGTCGGGCTGTAATGGGTGATCGTGTTGGCAGGGTCGTAATCGGCATAATAGGCGCCGTTGACCACGTTCGAGCCGCGGCGGTGGACGTAAAGCGGCCGATTGGTGCCGATCTCGATGAAGGTCGGGAACGCGCGGCCCCCCTTGACCTGGTCCGCGGGCAGCTTGACCGACTCCAGCCAGTCGAGCGCCTCGGGCACGCGCGCGAGGAACTTCTTGTCGCCGGTCAGGCGGTAGAAGCGGAACAGCTGGCGGATGTTCGCGGCAGTGGTGTGGGTGACCAGCGCGTCCGGCTCATAGGTGCGCGCGCCGACCGGCTTGAGGTCGAGGGTATATTGCAGCCCCCAGCCGGCCTGGGGCTTGGCCTGCTGGGTGACCAGATAGACGTTCATCGCGCGAACGATCGCGTCATACACCCGCGCGTCGCCGCCCAGCGACTGATACGCATAGAGCAGGAACTGGATGTTCTCGCCCGCGACATCGTCGTTGAAGGTGATGAAACTGGTGTAATCGGGCTTGCCGTGATGGCTGAAGTCGGTCTTGAGGGGGAAGCGCTGCGGCCAGCCGCCGATCGGATATTGGCTGTCGAGCACGAAGCCCAGCGCCTTTTTGAGCGCGGGCAGATATTTAGGATCGTGCTTCTCGACATAGAGCCGCAGCAGGAATTGCATCGATTCGGACGTCCCGGCATCGTCGAAGGTGGCATTGCCCCAGTCATGCTGGAATTCCTCGAGCCGCCAGGCGTTTTTGCCGATCGTGTCATACCAGCGCTGCTTCGAGGCCGCGCCGCCGAAATCGCCGAAATAATGCCAGCCGCCATTATCCTGCTGGATCGCGACCAATGCATCGGCCGCCTTCGCTGCCGCCTCGTAATAATACGCGTCGCCGGTGGCGTGATACGCATCGAGATAAAGATGCCCCATCGTCGCGGTGCCGGGCGGCTGGACCCAGATCATCGTCGGAAAGGCTTCCATCTCGCCCCAGCGGCGCGACATGTCGGGCAGATAGGACCAGACATAGCCGCCATTGGTGGCGACCTTCTCGACCATGAAGCGAGTCGCGCGCTTCATCGTCGCCTCGACCCGCGTCTTGTCAGGTGCGGCCGCGGCAGGCGCGGCAAGGGTGGCGGCGGCGATCCCGGCAAACGCCCAGCCCACAGCCCTTGAGAGCAACGACCGCATGCATCCGACTCCTCGATCTTCTTGTTGGATCGAGATGTAGCAAAGCTGGAATGACACCGGTAGCATTATTGAGGTGGGGCAGTGCCGGCCTCAGCGGGGAATGTCGAACGTGTCGAGGATCTTGGCACCGGCCATGAACACCGCGAGCGGGCACAGCAGGAACAGCATCTTGCCGCCGAGCCCGGGGTAGCGCTCGATATAGTGCATCCCGCGCTCCACGGCGCCGGTGCCGAGGCCGTAGATGATCAGATACGCCTCGAACTTGGTCTTGATCGTGAAGAGGCGGCGGACGCGGTCAAACATGCCCGAACATAAAGCAAGCGCCGGGCCAGGCGCGGGAATCGGCCATTCGCGCTATGACGAAGATGGTTACCTGTAAATTAACTCGACGGTTTCGAGCTTTTCGAGCAGCGCGCGGCGCGCCGTTTCGACCTGCGCGATCAAAGCGGGATCGCCGATCCGGTCGGCGGCGATCGCCTCCGGCCAATGCGCCTCGATCACCTCTGCGATGCGGTCGAGCCGGGTTTCGTCGACGAGAAAGCGGGGGTCGACCGTCGCGGAGTCCGCGACCACCCGCAGCCGCAGGCAGGCGGGGCCGCCGCCATTGGCCATCGACTGGCGGACATCGACCATTTCGACGCGGCGGATCGGGCCGTTGCCCGCGACATGCGCGTCGAGCCATGTCCGAACGCTGTGCGTCTCGCGTGCCTCTTCGGGGGCGATCAGCGCGGTCTCTCCCGAAGGCAGGGTCACCAGCTGGGCGTTGAACAGATAGGAAGCGATGGCGTCTTCGAGGCTGAGCTGGTCGGCGGGCACTTCGACCACCTCGACCTCGGGGAAGGCGGCGCGGAGATCGCCGTAGAAGCGCTCCTTCTCGGCGAAGGCGTGCTCGTGGGCGAACAGCACCCGGCCGTTGG
>JASLBO010000532.1 GCA_030146605.1 Sphingomonas sp.
GCGCAGCGTCGGCGTTCCCGGCACGCTGCGCGCGATGGCAATGGCGCACGCGCGCGGCGGCAAGCTGCCCTGGGCCGCCTTGTTCGAGCCGGCGATCCGGCTGGCGCGCGACGGCTTCGCCGTGTCGCCGCGCTTCGGCGCCGCCCTCACCCGCTTCTCCCCGCGCGCGGATGCCGGCATCCGCGCGGTCTTCTACGACGACGCCGGCAAGCCGCGCGCCACGGCGCGCAATCCCGAGCAGGCGGCATTGCTCGAGCGTATCGCCAGATTCGGTCCCGACAGTTTCTATGTCGGACCACAGGCGGCGAAGCTGGTCGCCACGGTCAACAATGCCGCGCGCAACCCTTCGAGGATGACCGTCGGCGATCTCGCTGCCTATCAAGCCAAGGAACGCCCCGTGCTGTGCGGCAGCTATCGCCGCTACAAGATCTGCTCGATGGGCCCGGTTTCCTCGGGCGGCACTGCGGTGCTGATGATCCTCAAGCAGCTCGAGCGCTTCGACATGGCGAAGCTCGGCAAGGATTCGCCGGTTGCGTGGCACCTGTTCGCCGAAAGCTCGCGGCTCGCTTACGCCGATCGCGACATGTATCTCGGCGATCCCGATTATGTGCGGATCCCGCTCAGGGGGCTGCTCGACTCCAGGTACATCGCCCGCCGCTCGGCGCTGATCAGCCCGACCGGCAGCATGCAGACCATCCGCCCCGGCACCCCGCCCGGCGCGCCGCCGCGCGTTCGCGTCGCCAGCAGCGAAGTTGCCGGCACGACGTCGCTGTCGGTCGCCGACGGCGCGGGCAATGTCGCGCAGGTGACCACGACGATCGAGAGCCCGTTCGGCTCCGGCCTGTCGGTCGACGGCACGATGCTCAACAACGAACTCACCGATTTCGACATCGTGCCAGAGAAAGACGGATATCTCGTCGCCAACCGGGTCGAAGGCGGCAAGCGCCCGCGCAGCTCGATGGCGCCGACGATCGTCTACGGCCCCGACGGCAAGGTGCGCCTCGCGGTCGGCGCGGCGGGCGGATCGACGATCATCGCGCAGGTGGCCAAGGCGATCATCGGCGTGGTCGACTGGAAGCTGACTGCGCAGGACGCAGTCGCGCTGGGTCTGGTATATGCACCGGGGCAGGTTGCGATGATCGAGAAGGGCACCGAGCGCGAGGCGATGATCCCGGCGCTGGAGGCACTGGGCGAGAAGGTCCAGGCCGCACCGCTCGGGCTCAAGGCCAATGCGATCGAGCGCGTCGGCGGCGGCTGGGCCGGTGCCGCCGATCCGCGCAGCGAAGGCGTAGTGATGCACCAGGACGGCCGCGTACCAGTGATACAGCGCTTCGGCGCGGTGCCGAGCCGTCCGTCGGAATAAAGGGACGCCGCCAAAGCGGTGCCCGAGGGGAGAGCGATGCGAAAACTCGAACACTTCGACAATCTGGTCCAGATGTTCTTCACGCGGGCACGCGAGAAGGGCGACAAGCCCTTCCTCTGGCACAAGCCTGCCCTGAGCAGAGGCGAAGGGGCCGGTGACAAATGGCAGCCGACCAGCTGGGCCGAGGCCGCACGCCAGGTCGCCAGCCTCGCCACTGCCTTGCAGGCGCTGGGGCTCAAGCAGGGCGACCGGGTGATGCTGGTCTCCGAGAACCGCCCCGAATTCTGCATCACCGATCTGGCGATCATGGCCGCGGGCTGCGTGACGGTCCCCACCTACACCACCAATACCGAGCGCGATCACCAGCATATCATCGAGAATTCCGGCGCCTGCGCGATCGTCGTCTCGAACATCAAGCTCGCCAAGACCCTGCTTCCCGCCGCGATCCGCTCGTCCTCGGCGCGGATGGTGATCGGCATCGACGAGGTCCGCGCCGCCCAATCGGGCACGATGGACTTCCACGACTGGAAGGACCTGATCGCAAAGCACCCGGCCGACCCGGAAGTGGTCGCCGCCCGCGCCTCGTTCCGGCGCGAGGAACCGGCGTGCATCATCTACACCAGCGGCACCGGCGGAAGCCCGCGCGGCGTGATGCAGCATCACGGCGCGATCCTCCACAACGTCAATGGCTGCTGCACGATCATCTCGGAGGATTTCGGCTGGGAGGACGAAGTGTTCCTCTCGTTCCTGCCGCTCAGCCATGCCTATGAGCATACCGCCGGGCAATATTTCCCGATCGGGCTCGGTGCCGAGATCTATTATTCCGAAGGATTGGAGAAGCTCGCCTCGAACATCGAGGAGGTCCGCCCGACGATCATGGTGGTGGTGCCGCGGCTGTTCGAAGTGCTGCGCACGCGGATCACCAAGCAGATCGAGAAGCAGGGCCGGTTCGCCAACATGCTGCTCGATCGCGCGGTCTATCTCGGCGGCAAGCGCGCCGCAGGCACCACCACCCTGCTCGACGCGCCGATGAACCTGCTGCTCAAGGCGACGCTGCTGCCCAAGATCTCGAAGCGCTTCGGCGGGCGGATCAAGGCGATGGTCTCTGGCGGCGCGCCGCTCAATCCCGAGGTCGGCATCTTCTTCGACTCGATCGGGCTGACTTTCCTCCAGGGCTTTGGCCAGACCGAGGCGGCGCCGGTGATCTCGTGCAACCGCCCCAGGGCCGGGCTCAAGCATGACACCGTCGGCCCGCCGCTCCCCGACGTCGAGGTGCGGATCGCCGAGGACGGCGAGATCCTCGTGCGCGGCGAGCTGGTCATGCACGGTTATTGGCGCAACGAGGAAGAGACCGCACGCGTCCTCAAGAATGGCTGGCTGCATACCGGCGACATCGGCGTGATCGACGACAAAGGCCGGATCAAGATCACCGACCGCAAGAAGGACATCATCGTCAACGACAAGGGCGACAATGTCGCGCCGCAAAAGGTGGAGGGGATGCTGACCCTCCAGCCCGAGATCGTCCAGGCGATGATCGCTGGCGACAAGCGGCCGTACATGACCGCGGTGATCGTCCCCGATCCCGAATGGACCGCCGAATGGTGTGCGCACACCGCCACCAAATGCAACTTCCGCGTGCTGGCGCAGGACCATGGTTACAAGGCAGCGGTCGCCGCGGCGGTCGAGCGGGTCAACAAGGATCTGTCGGTGGTCGAGCGGGTGCGCAAATTCATCATCGCCGACGCGCCGTTCACGATCGAGAACGAGCAGCTGACCCCGAGCCTGAAGATTCGCAGGCATGTGCTGAGGCAGGCCTATGGCGAACGGCTGGACGCGCTGTATTGAGCTCAAATCCTCCCCCGCTGCGCGGGGGAGGTGGCGCCGGAGGCGACGGAGGGGGAATCTCCACGAGCGAGGTGCCAGCGGCCAGGCCCCCTCCGTCACGCTGCGCGTGCCACCTCCCCCGCTGCGCGAGGGAGGATTTCAAGTCAGTTCAGCCCCCCGCCTTCGCGTCAGGCCCTGGCACCACCACCATCGACCAGTCCCGGTCGGGCCGGAGGTATTTCTGCGCCAGCCCCTGCAACTCGACCGGGGATGTCGTCGCGATATCGCGCGCCAGCGTATTCACCGCGGCAACCCGCGCCGGATCGAACGCCCCGCCTTCGACCAGCCGCATCCAGAACATGTTGCCGCTCGACTGGCGGATCAGCATCTGCTTGATCGGAGTCAGCGCGCGGTTGAGCTCATCGGCGTCGACCGGCCTGGCGACCAGATCGGCGGCGATCCCGCGGGCGAGCTTGAAGAAGAACTCGGTCTTGTCCGGCGGCACCATGCCCAGGGCGATCAGCTTGCCGCCCGATTCCATGCCGAGCGGCCATTGGCTCGCGACGTTGGGCGAATAGCTCACCCCGGCCTGGCTGCGCAGCTGATCGATCAGCCGATCGCGGAAGATCGCGGCGAGCACGTCGAGCTTGCGGCTCTCGGCGATCCCTGCGCTGCCGGCACCGGTCGGCCAGGCGATCACTGCCGCCGCCTGATCGGCCTTGCCGCTATGCGTACGGACGACCGGCTTGTCGGCATGTGCCGGAAAAGCGACCGCCGGCACTGGCGCATTGCTCGCCGGGCGCGGCTTGAGCGCGCCGAAGGTCTCGGCGACGGCCTTAATCGTCGCGTCCGAATCCATGTCGCCGAACACTTCGACTTCGATCGGACCGGTGGCGAGCAGCGGCTCCCACAGCTTGCGGAAGCTCGCCGGCGTGGTCGCCTCGATCGTCGCGCGCTCGGGCATGCCCCAGCGCGGATCGCCCGAATGGAGCAGTTTCTCGAGATCGCGGCCGAGCACCGCGTCGGGCGACGAGGACAACCCGGCATAGCCCGAGAGCACCGCCGTCTTGGCGCGCACGATCGGGTTCGGATCCCAGGCGGGCGCGGTCAGCTTGGCGGCGAACAGCCGCAACTGATCGGGCAGATCCTCCTTGTTGGTCTGGCCGCTGAAGCGGAAGGCGTCGCCGGCGATATCGAAATCGAACCCCATCTGGCGCCGGCCGATCAGCGCATCCAGCTCTTCCTGGCCGAACTTGCCGACACCGCTGGCGACCAGCGCCATCTCGCCCGCCCAGGCCGGGCTCGGCCGGTTCGGCAGCGCATTGAGCCCGCGCCCGAAGCGGACATTGACATAGACTTTGCCGACCTCGGACGAATCCTTGCGCATCAGCAGGTTGACGCCGTTGGCGAAGACGACCTTCTCGATCTCGAGCTCGGGCAGCAGCGGCGTGCGGCTGACCATCTTGCCCGGCGCGCCGAGCTTCGGCAGCTGGGCGAAGCTGACATTGCCCAGCGCCCGGCGCTTGCCGCCATTGGCGACGACATCGGCCTGCAGCGCGGAAGTGACCTTGGTCATCAGCTGCGGATCGGGCGTGTGGGTGTTGACCAGAGCCCGCGTCGCGGTGCCCTCGAACACGCGCTTCGCCGCGGCCTGGACGGTGGCGGGGGTGAACATCTTCGCGGCGACGGCGGCCTTGAAGATATCGTACGAAGCCTCGGGCGTGGTCACCGTCTCGTTGATGTCGACTGCCTCGACCAGATCCTCGGCGAGCTTCATCCCCGATTCGACCGGGGCAGTCGAGATGCGCTGCTTCATCGACGATTCGATCTCGGCCAGCTCGCGGTCGATCTCGGCCTGGGTCGGCGCAGTGGTCTGCGCGTCGGCGATCACGCCGCGCACGTCGCGAAGTGCCGTTTCCCAATCCTCGCCCACCGGCATGACGTTGATCGTCGTGACGTTGGCCGAGCGCGCGACGTCGCTCAGATCGGCGCCCGCGCCGACGAAGCTGCCGCCCGAGCGCGCGCGCGATTCGAGCCGCCGGTTGATGATGCGGATCGCGACCAGATCGATCATCCGCTTCTGATTGAAGATCACGGTGTCGCTGAACACCGTCCACGGCCGCAGGATCGCCATCATCGCCATCGTCGGCACCGCCGGCTCGACGATGCTCGCGGCGACCGGGTGCCCCTCCGAAGGCTTGCCGAAATCGGGGCTCGGCGGATTGGGTCCATTCGCCTTCCAGGTGGTGAAATGCTTCTGGACCAGCGCTTCGAGCACCGCCGGGTCCATGTCGCCGATCACCACCACCACGGCGCGATCGGGACGATACCAGCGGTCGTGAAAGGCCTTGACCGCGGCGGGCGTCGCCGCGGCGAGCGCGGCGGTGGTGCCGATCGGCTTGCGATTGGCGACCGGCTGCCCGGCGAACATCAGCCCGAGCATCATATCCTGCAGTCGTTCCTGCGCGCCCGGCTGCTCGCGCGCCTCGGCGAGCACCACCGGGCGCTCGGCATCCAGCGACGCCTGGGTGATCGCGGGCGCGGACAGCATGCCGGTGAGGATCTTGAAGCTCTCGTCGAGCCCGGCCGGCGTCGCGGTCGGCAAATCGAGCTTGTAGACGGTCTCGGTGAAGGTCGTGCTCGCGTTCGAATCGGAGCCGAAGGTCACCCCGAGGCGCTGCCAGATGCGCTTCGATTCGCCGTCGGGAACGAAAGTGGAGCCGCGGAACGACAGATGCTCGAGAAGGTGCGCGAAGCCGCGCTCGCTCTCCTGCTCGTTGAGCGAGCCGGCATCGATCCGCACGCGCACCGAGACCTGCCCGGGTGGCACGCCGTTCTTGCGGACGGCATAGCGCACGCCGTTCGAAAGCCGGCCGAACTTCCATTCCGCGTCATGGACGAGGTCGCTGCCCTTGTAGAGCCACGGATCCTCGGCGGTCTGGACCGGCCGCGGGGCGACCTGCGCCTGCACCGGGAGGGCCGGAGCGAGCGTGAGGAGGGCGAAGGAGGCGAGGAGCGGCGACCGCAGGAAACGAAGCATGGATCCCCATCTAATGACGAAACCCCGCGCTTGCCACCGCGTACCTTTCGCGCAGGTGTACGGATCGGGTGACGGCGAACGGGCGTGGGACGATTCGTCCAGTCGACCGTTGAACGCAAAGCGCTAAGAGTACTCCTTTCGCGCTCAAAGGAATTCGACATGGCTACCGACAGTGCCAAGGCGTGGAGCGAGTTCCGGCGGATGCTGGTGTGGATCGCGCTCGCGGGCATATTGATGGTTGCAGGCGCGCTCTGGTATCTTGCGATCAACGACGCGCTCTATCTCTCGGCGATCCTCGCGACGATCGGCGGCGTCTTCCTGTCGACCCTGCTGGGCTGCGGCCTGTTCGCCGCGGCGTTCTTCAGCGACAAGAGCGGGCATGACGCGAATGTGGGCGGCGCCACCCGCCACGATGAGCAGGACGACTGATTGCCCGCCCGAAACCTTTCGTTTCTCGCCGCCCGCTTGATCCGGGCACGTCCAGGCGCCACATGCCAGCCATGCTGATCGAGACCGAAGCCACGCCCAACCCCGCGACGCTCAAATTCCTTCCCGGCCGCACGGTGATGGATTCGGGCACCCGCGACTTCGCCACTCCCGAGGACGCGGAGGCCTCGCCGCTTGCCAGCGCGTTATTCTCGTTCGGCGACGTGACGGGCGTGTTTTTCGGGCGCGATTTCATCTCGGTCACTGCAGGCCCCGGCGTCGACTGGCGCGACCTGAAGCCCGACGTGCTGGGGATCCTGCTCGATCATTTCTCCGCCAACATGCCCTTGTTCGCCGCCGGTACGGCGGCGGGCTTCTCGGTGCCGGCGGAGTCGGCCGATTTCGGGGACAACCCCGAGGATGCCGAAATCGTCGCGCAAATCCGCGAACTCATCGAGACGCGCATCCGTCCTGCCGTCGCCAATGACGGCGGTGACATCGTCTATCGCGGCTTCGATGCAGGCAAGGTCTATCTGCAGATGCAAGGCGCCTGCGCGGGCTGCCCGTCTTCGACGGCGACCTTGAAGAACGGCATCGAGCAATTGCTCAAATATTACGTTCCCGAAGTCACCGAAGTCCGCGCGATCTGATCGCGCTCCGAAAGGATACAGGCATGAGCCGTCCCCTCGACGACGCGGGGCTGGATACGATCTTTCGTACCGCACGCACCTATAACGGCTATACCGACGAGGCCGTCACCGAGGCCGATATCGCGCGGATCTACGATCTGCTCAAGATGGGCCCAACCTCCGCCAATTCGCAGCCGGCGCGCTTCGTCTGGCTGCTCAGCCAGCAAGCGAAGGACAAGCTCGCCGAGTTCGCCACCGGCGCGAACCCGGACAAGATCCGCAAGGCGCCCGCCACCGTGGTCATCGCGATGGACGAGAATTTCCACGAGCAGTTGCCGTGGCTGTTTCCGCATGTCGACGCGAAAAGCTGGTTCCCCGATCTTCAGGACCGCAAGGTCCATGCGATGCGCAACGGCTCGCTGCAAGGCGCCTATCTGCTGATCGCGGCGCGCGCGCTCGGCTTCGATACCGGTCCCATGTCGGGAATCCGGCACGCGGATGTTGACGCGGCGTTCTTTGCGGACCAGCCGAATGTGAAGACAAACTTCATCACGACCATCGGCCATGGCGACCCCAGCACCATCTTCGCGCGCAGCCCGCGCCCCGAATTCGATCAGTTCAACCGCGTCGTCTGAGGCGTTGCTGACGCTCGTCATCGAAACCGCCACCGCCGCCTGCTCGGTGGCGCTGCTGCGCGGCGGCGAAGTGATCGCCAGCGCGCACGAAGTCGTCGGGCGTGGCCATGCCGAACGGCTGGTGCCGATGATCGCGGCACTGCCCGATCAGGGCCGCGCCCCGCATATTCTCGTCGATGTCGGTCCCGGCAGCTTCACCGGGGTGCGCGTCGGACTCGCCGCCGCGCTCGGGCTGGCAATCGGCTGGAAGGCCGAGGTCCACGGTTATTCGTCGCTCGCCTTGCTCGCCGCAACCGGCTTTGCAGCATCTCCGCAATGCCCCGCACTTGCCGCAATAGTCGAGGGCGGGCACGGAGAAGTCTTCATGCAGTCGTTCACGACCTCGCCGCTCGCCCCCGAAGGTCCTTTACAGTCGCTACTTCCGGCCGCGGCGCTGGCTGCGCTCGGACAGCGACCGGCGATCGGCAGCGGCGTGCGCCATCTCGCTGCGCTCGACCCGAGCCGCACGCTGATCGAGGCGCTTCCGCGTGCCGAGGATGCGCGGCTGCTCCCCGGCAATCTCGCCGCATTGCCCCCGCGCCCGATCTATGGCCGCGCACCCGACGCGAAAACGCTGGCCGAGCGCGGCCTCGCATGACCGGCACGCTCAACATGATCCAATTGCGCGAAGGCGGCGCACAGGACCTCGCCGAAGTCGCGCGGATCATGGAAGACGCGTTCGATCCCCGTTTCGGCGAGGCGTGGACCAGCGCGCAATGCCTCGGCATGCTCTCGCTCCCGGGGGTGTGGCTGGTGATCGCCAGTCTCGACGATCAGGATGTCGGCTTCGCACTCGCCCGGGTGATCGCCGACGAAGCCGAGTTGCTGCTGCTCGCGACTCGCCAGTCGGCGCGCCGCCGGGGCATCGCCGGGGCGCTGCTTCGCACTATTGTTGCCGAGGCCAAGGCCCGCGGAGTCGAGCAACTCCATCTCGAGGTCCGCGCGGGAAACGATGCCGTCAGGCTATACCGTCGCGAAGGTTTCGAGAAGGTCGGCGAGCGCAGAAACTATTACAGAGGCAAGATGGGTCAGGCGTTCGACGCCCACACCTTTGCGCGCAAGCTTCGCTGATTTTTTTCGTAACTGAAGGTTAACGACTTGCCTTTGGTCTATTATGGTCCGATAGGGCCGCTGCAGGTGGCATCTATAGTCACCGTTAAATTGGGTCGAAGGAAATATCATGGACGGTTCAGCTGACATTCAGGAAACACTCATCACGCTTACCGCGGATATTGTAGCCGCACACGTGAGCAACAATAGCGTTGCTGTTTCCGATCTTCCAGTTCTCATCCAGAACGTGCACGGCGCCTTGACTGGCTTGGGCCACGCCGTTGCCGAGCCGGAAGTAAAGCAGGAACCTGCAGTTTCGATTCGCTCTTCAGTGAAGCCGGACTTCATTGTCTGCCTTGAAGACGGCAAGAAGCTCAAGATGCTCAAGCGCCACTTGATGACGCACTATCAGATGACGCCGGAACAGTATCGCGCGAAGTGGAATCTTCCTGCTGACTATCCGATGGTCGCCCCGAACTATGCCGAGCAGCGCCGCACGCTCGCCAAGAAGATCGGTCTCGGCACCAAGCGCCGCAAGCACTGAGATTTCCCTTCCTCCGTCAGGGAGGAAAGCAGGAGAAGGAAAGGCCGGGGCTCGATGCTCCGGCCTTTTTTCTTGGCATTTATCGGATCGCTGCCGCCATAGCGTCGGACCTGTCCGTGATGGTACGACGGCGTGTACCCAGGGAGGCAAGCGACCGGCGCTCTTGCAGGCAGGGGAGTGTAAGGGCTACATCGGCGCCATGCCGCGCAAAATCGATCTCGAACAGCTCTGCCACGACAAGGGTCTGCGCATCACCGAACAGCGCAAGGTGATTGCGCGCGTGCTCTCCGACGCCGAGGATCATCCCGATGTCGAGAAGGTGTATGAGCGCGCCTCGGCGATCGA
>JASLBO010000019.1 GCA_030146605.1 Sphingomonas sp.
TTTCGGCCGGCATGCTGCACGAGGCGGGGGCGAGCATGGTCATCGTCGGGCATAGCGAGCGTCGCAACGACCAGAACGAGACGAGCCAGGACGCCTGGGCGAAGGCCGAGGCAGCGCGCGCTGCAGGCTTGCGCGTGATCCTGTGCTGCGGCGAGACCGAGGCCGAGCGCGATGCCGGCCGGGCCGAGCGGATCGTCCAGTCGCAGATCGAGAAATCGCTGCCCGATGGTGCCTCGCCCGACTGGCTGACGCTCGCTTACGAGCCGCGCTGGGCGATCGGCACGGGCAAGACCCCGACGCTGGAGGATATCGCCGCGATCCATGCGATCGCGCGCGCGAAGCTGCGGACGATGGTGGGCGACGCGGCGGACGGCATCCGGATCCTCTATGGCGGATCGGTGACCGGCGCCAACGCGGCGACTATTCTCGCGGTCGACAATGTCGACGGGGCGCTGGTCGGCGGCGCCAGCCTGACCGCCGAGAAATTCGTGCCGATCATCGAGGCTGCGGCTTCGCTTTCCTGATCTCGCCGAGAGTGAGCAGCGCCGTCGCGCCCGACGCGGCGGCGAGCGCCGCGCCGACCAATGCGGCGGCGTGGAATGCGGTGATCAAGCCCGGCCCGGCGCTTGAAATCACGGCGCCTGCAATCGCGACGGCGATGAGCCCGCCGGTGCGCGCAATCGCGCTGTTGAACCCCGAAGCGGTGCCGGCATGGGTGTCGTTGACGGAAGCGAGCACCGCGGTGGTGAGCGGCGCGGCCACGCTCGACATGCCGATGGCGATGACGAGGCAGCCGGGGAAGACCGAAGTCCAGTAGGGCGCGCCGTCGTCGACGAGGATGAGAAGCGCGAAGCCGATCGCGACGATGAAGCCGCCGATGGTGAGCGGCCAGCGCGGGCCCACTCGCGCAGTGAGCCGGCCCATCAACCGCGACGCCAGCCCCATGCCGAGCGGCATCGGCAGCAAGGCGAGGCCGGCATGGAGCGCCGAATAGCCTGCCGCCTCGATCAGCACATAAGGCAGGAGCAGCAGCACCCCGCCGAGCGCGCCGTAGAGCAGGAAGGTGAGCAATGTCAGCCCGGCAAAGGCGCGCGAGCCGAACATGGCGAACGGCATCATCGCGTCGGCACCCCGGCGGTGCTCGATCCACAGGAACAGCGCGGCGGCGACCAGACCGGAGGCGATGCCTGTCGCGACCGGGGTGCCGAAGCCTTGGCCGCTCGACCACAAGGTCAGCGCCCAGGTGAGCGCGCCCAGCGCAACCGTGGCGGCGAATGCGCCGGGCAAATCGAGTGGCAGCTCACCCTCGGCGCTCTCCTCGACATGACGCAGCGCGATGAGGATCGCGGCGGCGGCCACCGGCACATTGACGTAGAAGATCGCGCGCCAGCCGATCGCGTCGACCAGCCAGCCACCGAGCGGCGGTCCGACCGCGCCGGCGATCGCGCCGACCCCGGCCCAGGTGCCGATCGCCTTGCCGCGCGCCTCGCCGGTGAATGCGTGGCCGAGCGTGGCGAGGCTGTTGGGGAGCAGGATCGCGGCGCCTACACCCTGCGCGGCGCGTGCGGCGAGCAATAGGCCAAGGTCGGAAGCCAGCGCGCATGCGATCGAGGCGAACGCGAAGATCGCGATGCCGAGGACGAGCAGTCTCCGGCGTCCGAAATGGTCTCCCGCGGCGCCGCCGATCAGCAGCAGCGCCGAGAGGGGCAGCAGATAGGCGTTGATCGTCCATTGCAGCTCGGCCGGCGTGGCGTTCAGATCGGCGCCGATCGCGGGGAGCGCGACGTTGGTCACCGATCCGTCGATGAAGGCGAGGCTCGAGGCGAGGATGCACGCGACGAGGGTGAGCCTGGGGTAAGCGGTCGACATGGCCTCAGGCTAGCAGGACAAGCGGCGCGGTGGGAGCGTCGGCACGGATCGGGCAAGTCGCTGAAACCTTGCGCGAAACGCAATAGCAACCTTGTTTGCCGCTATATGTGACTATGTTCAGGCGTGCTCTTCCGGCCGTCGGCGTTCGCACCGACCAGAATCGCGCTATTCTGGTAGAGCAGTTCCATACCCTGCGTCAGCAAGTCCCGCTGATGTACGCGCTGATGCTCGTCGATGCGGTGTTCCTCAGTTTCGCGTCGCACGGGACGGTGAGCTTGTGGTGGAGCCTCGGCATGCCCACCGTGCTCGCCTTGCTGGGCGGCGCGCGCGCCGCATTCTGGCTGCACCGGCGGAGCGTCACGCCCGAACCGGAGATGATCCCGCGCTATTTGCTGGGCACGACGATCGTCTCGGTGGTGCTGAGCCTCGGTTATGGCGGCTGGGGGCTGTTCCTCTATATCGAGGCCGATCTCGTCCGCCGCGCGTGCATCGCGCTGTACATCTTCATCGGCGCGATCAGCTGCTGCTATTGCCTCCAGGCGTTGCCGCGCGCCGGCCATGCGGTGCTGATCTGCGGCGCGATGCCGGTCACCCTCTGCCTGTTCTTCTCGGACGACTGGTTTTTGCGCGGGCTCGGGGTCAACATTCTCGTCGTCGCGACCTTGATCCTGCGGATGCTGCGCACCGGCCATGCCGGCTTCATCGAGGTGCTGGCCTCGCGTTCGGACATGGCGGCCGAGCAGCGCCGCGCGCAAGGCGCGGAGCAGCGCGCGCACCAGCTCGCTTATCACGATCCGTTGACCGGCCTGCCCAACCGCCGCGCGCTGGCCGAGGCGCTCGAAACGCGTATCGAGCGGGCGGATAGCCGCGAGCGCTTCGGGCTGCTGATCATCGATCTCGACCGCTTCAAATCGGTCAACGACGTCCATGGGCATGCCGCCGGCGACCAGTTGCTTCGCGACGTGGCGGGGCGGCTTGCTTCGGTGGTGGGGGGCGAGGGGACCAGCTATCGTCTCGGCGGCGACGAATTCGCGGTGATCGTCGACGCCGGTCGCGAGGGCGCGCGCCGTGCCGCGCACGCGATCGTGCTGGCGATGCTGCGGCCTTTCGCGGGACCCGATCTCGTCCACCATATCGGTGCGAGCGTGGGGATTTCGCT
>JASLBO010000115.1 GCA_030146605.1 Sphingomonas sp.
CCGCCGCCGATCGCGATCCGCTCCATCTCGACCTGCATCACCAGATCGCACGTGAAAGGAAGGTTGGGCTGGAGTGCCTCGAGCAAGCTCCCGTCGGCAGTGCCGCTGACCTTGTCGAAAACCGTGCGTCCGCCGAGATGCGCGAGGAAGCGCCCGCCGAGATCGGTGTCCGGCCCGCTTGCTTTCCAGTCGGCGGCGTAAGCGAGGCTGGTCAGCGAACGCAGCGGCGCCATCTGCCATTCGAACTTCGCGCCTCCCGCGACGCCGACCTCGCCGTTCCACACGGTGCCGGCCACGCCGGTGCGCCATGGGCGGTTCTTCAGCACGGCGCCGGCCGGCAGCGTCAACAGCAGCGCGAGCAGATAGGCCCCTATGCCGAGCGCCGCGAAGACGATAATACGCCGGCGTGCCACATCCCCCAACTCCGGAGTCGGCAATGGACCGACGGTCCCTGCTGCGCTTGCTGCAATCAGGCCTGGTCGCGTCAGCGGCATCGGTCGTGCTTCCCTCGCATGCAAATGCAACAGCCGAGAAGAAGGACAAGCGCCCGATCGCCCTGCTGGTGCCGCTCACGGGACCGCGAGCGCGGCTGGGGCTTAGCATGCGTCAGGCTGCCTTGCTCGCGGAAAACAGCCAATATGTGCTCAGCTTCGACACCGGCGGGACCGCCGCGGGCGCCGCGGCCGCCGCCGGGCTGGCACTGCGCCGCAAGCCTGCGCTGATCCTCGGGCCGCTCTCTGCGGCGGAAGTCCCCGCGGTGAGCAGCAGCGTTGCCGGACGCGTGCCGATCATCGCGTTCAGCAACGATTCGGTGCTGCGCGCGCCGGGCACGTGGATCTTCGGGATCACCGCGCGACAAGTGACCAGCGCGATCCTGCGCTATGCCCGCTCGCGCGGCGTCAAGAGCGTCGCGGTGATCGACGACGGCAGCGCGTGGAGCGCCGCGGCGGCGCTTGCGGCGGGGCAGCTCGAGGGTGAACTCGGCGTGCAGGTGCGCGTGCTCGAAGTCAAAGCGGGGCAACCGCTTCCCGCCGCCGGCGATGCACCTGACGGATTGCTGTTGCCCGGCAGCGGCGAGGCAGTGCTCGCGGCGGCGCGTAATCTGAAGGACAGCGGCATCCAGCTGCTCGGCACCCTGCAGGGGATCGACAACCGCCCGCAGGCGCTCGAGGCGCTCGACGGGGCGTGGATCGCCAGCCCCGATCCGGCGGCGTTCGGCACCTTCGCGAGCGAGTTCGCGGCGCGCAACGGCGGCGATGCGGGCGCGATCACGGCGCTTGCCTATGACGCCGCGGGCATCGCCAACACGCTGCGGGCGGCGAACACGCTCAACGCCGAGGGTCTGCTCGACGGCAAGGGCTTCCGCTGCGTCACCGGCCCGGTGCGTTTCCGCACCGACGGATCGGTGGCGCGCGACTTCGCGATCCTGATGGCCCGGCCGCACGGCTATGAACCGGTGGCGGTGAGCTCGGGATCGTGAGCCGTCGCCCCGAAGCCGGCGAGTCCGGCTTCACGCTGATCGAGCTGATGATCTCGCTGGGGCTGTTCGCACTGATCGCCGTGGCAGGGCTGGCGCTGGTCGAGGGCATCATCAACGTCCAGGGGCGCACCGAGAAGCGGCTCGACCGGCTCGCCGACTTGCAGCGCACGATGTTCGTCGTGTCGAGCGACGTCGAGCAGATCGCCGGCGGGCGGCTGTCGGGCGGCGGGGCGAACCTTTCCTTCACGCGCGCGGCACCGGGAATGGGCGGCGCGGCGGTGCCGCTGCGTTACGGGATGGCCGGCGGCGCGCTGGTGCGGACGGTCGGGCCGGCGCCGCAGCTCGTGCTCGCCGGAGTGGCGAATGCGCGCTGGCGGTTCTGGGACGGGGCATGGCTGGATCGCTGGCCGGTGAATGAGGAAGGCAAGGACCGCTGGCCGCGCGCGGTGGCGCTCGAGCTGCAGGTGGCGGGGCCGGGCGGCACGCCGGGGTCGCTGCGGCGGGTGATCGCACTGCCGGTGCGGGCCGAGGAGCCGAAGCAATGAAGCGGAGCCGCGACGAAGAGGGAATGATCCTCGTCAACGTGCTGATGTTCGTCGCGATCGCGGCGGGACTGGTGCTGTTGATGATCAACCGCGAGGAACTGGCGCTCGACCGCGGCTTGCGCACCCGGGAAGCCGCGCGGGCGCTGGCGATCGTGCGCGGCGGCGAATTGTCGGCTTTGGTCGCGCTGCGCCGCGACAGTGAACAATCGCCCGAAATGGATCATCTCGGCGAGCCCTGGGCCAGGCTTTCGGAGCGTGCCGCGCCGATCGAGGGCGGCAGCTTCGACCTCGCCATCGCCGACGCGGAGGGGCGCTTCAACATCAATTCGGTGCGCACCGGCGAGGTGGCGTCGACGATCCTGTTCCAGGCGATCGGCAACGAAGCCGGCCTTACCGCCGAGCAGATCGTCGCGGCGATCGAATATGTCCGGCTGCAGGGGCCGGTTACCGACCTGCGTCCGCTCAGGATGGCGGGCGTGGAGCCGAAGGTCGCCGACCGGCTCGAACGGCTGGTGACCGCGCTTCCGGGCCGGACCACGCTCAACCTCAATGCCGCGGACGAGGCGATGCTGGCAATGCTGTTTCGCGATCCCGTGGTCGCGCAGCGGCTGGTGGCGATACGCACGCGGCAGGGCTATCTCACGGGCAAGGATCTTGCCGATCAGAACGTATCGCTGCCCTGGGGCACCACCTTCCGGTCGAACACGTTCTGGGTGCGCGCGCGCGCGACGATCGGCGGCACCAGCCAGCAGGCGGCGACGCTGATCCAGCGGCGGCAGGCGGACGACGGACGGGTCGAGGTGTTTCCCGTCGAACGCTGGCGCAACGCCGCTGTGCCCCCCGGTGCGCCGCCGCTGCCCGCTGCCAATAGTTGACCCGACCCACGCCGGGGCGACGTATGGAAGCGGCCGGCCTAGAGCACTATCCGGAACAGCGCGCCGCCGCCGGGCGCGTCGGTCACGTCGATTGCGCCGCCATGCGCGACGACGATCTGGCGGGCGAGGTTGAGCCCGACGCCGGTGCCGGTGGCGCGGGT
>JASLBO010000135.1 GCA_030146605.1 Sphingomonas sp.
CTGGACCTCGACGATGCTGGTCGTCGTGGTGCTCGGCGCGGTGCAGATGTTCGTGCTCGGGATGATCGGCGAATATCTCGGGCGGCTCTATGTCGAGTCGAAGCGGCGGCCGCTATATCTGGTGGCGGACGTCGCCGGGCCGGTGCGCGGGCACGCCTCGCTCGGCTATCGCTTCGAGGATTCGGGCGAGGTCAGCGTGTCACCGCAGGTCGCGCGGAGCGAAGTGGCGGAGTGAACAATTCCTCCCTCGCGAAGCGGGGGAGGGGGACCACGAAGTGGTGGAGGGGGCGTCTCCGCTAGCGACGACCATGCGGCCAAGCCCCCTCCGTCGCCTTCGGCACCACCTCCCCCGCTGCGCGAGGGAGGATTATTGCTTCTTCACCGAAGCAAGTGCGATCAGCGATAGTCCGGGCGGGAGCGGCACGCGGCCGACCAGATGGCGCTCGAGCCGGAAGATTCCCTGGAACAACGTGTTGAGCGGCCTGGGCGGGGGCGAATCGTCGCTGTCGTCCTTGCCCATGAGCTTGCCGGCGAAGCGCGCCGCCACCGCGACCGGGAACAGCAAGGAATTGAAATAGCCCAGCTTTCGGCCCTGTAGCCCGGCCTTGTCGAGCAGTGCCGCGAACCCGGCCTTCGAATAGCGCCGCTTGTGGTGATTCACCACATCGTGCGCGCTCCACATCCATTGATGCGCGGGGACGGTGATCAGGATCCTGCCGCCGGGCTTGAGCGCGGTGGCGATCGCCTCGAGCGCGGCGACATCGTCCTCGACATGCTCGATCACGTCGAGCACCGCGACCAGATCGTAGCTGCCCGGCGCGACACCGACGAGGTCCGGAAGCGGCGCGGTGCCGACCGGCTTGCCGAGCCGCTCGCTCGCCTTGGCACCCGCAGTCTCGTCGATCTCGATCGCGTCGATCTCGCCGAACTGCGCGAGCATCGGCAGGTTGTGCCCGGTTCCGCAGCCGATTTCTAGGATGCGCGCATCCTTCGGCAGATCGCCCCAGCGCGTGAGGTAATCGGCGAGGATGTCGCGGCGCGCGCGGTACCACCAATGCGTGGTGTCATGCGCGGCCATGCGTTCGTAGACGATGCGGTCCATTTTACCCGAATACCCAGATGCGATTGAGCGCGAAAGTGATCAGCGGCGTGACGAACAGGATCGGGATCAGCGGCCACCACCAGGGGCCCGCGAGCATCGCGTCATCGGTCAGCAGCCAGACGAAGGCGGTGTTGAGCACATAGCTCACCAGCGAGACGAGGAAGAAGCGCCAGCTCGTCCGGGCGGCCTCCGCCCCATGACCGCGAAAGCTCCATTTGCTGTGGAGCAGATAGCCCGACAGCATCGCGACCAGATAGCCGCAGATGTTCGCCACTTGCTCCGACGTGATCTCGAATGCGGCAAGCGGGGAATAGACGAGCGTGTACAAGCCGGTGGTGATGCCGCCGGCAATGCCGAAGCGGATCAGCTGGCCGAGCAGGCCGCCCGGCACCATGGATTCCATGCGTTTGAGGATCGCCGTCACTTTTTGCCTTCGCCCCAATGCCGATACCCGTTCGGGCCGAGCTTGTCGAAGCCCCGTACCCGAAGCAAAGCCACCCCTTCGACCTTCCCGGGGGCCAACGGATGGGATTTGCCGCAGCCGCGCAGCGCAGTAGAGGGGTGCCGAGCCGAGGGGAAGCGATTTTGAAGCTGAGCGATTTGCGCATCGACAAGGAACTGGATCGCCGCTGGCTGGCGGGGATGCTGCTGTTCTGGGCGGGCGTGGTCGCCTGGTATGTGTGGCAGCGGCAGGGCAACATCTATTGGCTCGCGCTCGGCGATACCGACGACAATATGCGGCTGATGCAGGTCCGCGCGCTGCTTGCCGGCCAGGGCTGGTATGATCTGCGCCAGTACCGGCTCGATCCGGCGATGGGCGGCTTCGACATCCACTGGTCGCGCATCGTCGACCTGCCGATCGCTGGACTGATCCTGCTGCTCAAGCCGTTCCTCGGCACCGTGGCGGCGGAGAAATGGGCGTGCGGGCTGGCACCCTTGCTCCCGCTGGCGGTGACGATGACCGGCCTCAGCCTCACGGTCCGCCGGCTCGTCGCGCCGCACGCCTGGCCGCTCGCCTTGATCATCCTGATGGGCTGCACCTCGACCCTGATGATGTATGCGCCGATGCGCGTCGACCATCATGGCTGGCAGCTTGCCTGTCTCGCTTTGACCGTTGCGGGGCTGGCCGACAGAAGTCGCGCGCGGGGCGGGGCGACCGTTGGGCTGTCGAGCGCCTTGTCGCTGACCATCGGGCTCGAGATGCTGCCTTATTGCGCGATGGCGGGCGCGATCATCGCGCTGCGCTGGGTGTGGGATGCCGGCGATGCGCGGCGGATGCAGGTCTATGGCCTCAGCCTCGCCGGCGGATCGGCGCTCGGCTTTGCGCTGTTCGCATCGAACGCGAACCAGGCCATGCGCTGCGATGCGCTGACGCCGGTCTGGCTGACGGTGATGGTCGCCGCGGGGACGTTGCTGTTCGCGCTGGCGCTGCTCAACCCGGACAATCGCTGGCTGCGGCTCGCGCTCGCCGCGGCGGCGGGCGGCATCATCGTCGCGGGGTTCATGCTGCTGTTCCCGCAATGCCTCGGCCGTCCCGAACAAGTTTCGGACGAGCTGGCGCGGACGTGGCTCAACAATGTCCGCGAGGCGCGGCCGATCTATCGTCACCCGTTCAAGACCGGATTCCCGATGGCCGCGCTGCCGGTGATCGGCATCCTCGGCGCGCTCGTCGCGACATGGCGCGCGCGGCGCAGCGAGGCGGCGGTGGCCTGGGCTGCGATCGCACTGTTCACGGCGTTTGCCGCGGCGATGCTGCTGTGGCAGGTCCGCGCCGGCCCCGCCGCGCAGATGCTGAGCGTGCCGGGCGCCACGGCGCTCACCTGGCTGGTGGTGCCGTGGTTCCTGCGCCGTTCGTCGATCCTCCTCCGCGTGGCGGGCTCGGTGCTCGCTTTCCTGCTCGCGTCGGGGCTGTTTGCGGGTCTGGTCCTACCTTGGCTGCCGTCCGACAAGGGGAAGGGCGGCAAGGCTGGCCCCGACAAGGTTGCGCAGGCCAATGCGGCATGCGCGCGGGTCACGTCGCTGTGGCCGCTGGATGCCATTCCCAGAGCGATCCTGTTCAGCCATGTCGACATGGGGCCGCGGCTGATCACGGTCACCCATCATGACGGCGTCGCCGGCCCCTATCATCGCAACGGCAATGCGATCCTCGACGTGCATCGTGCCTTTAGCGGGCCGGCGAGCGGCTTCCGCGCGATCGCCGCGCGGCACAAGGCGGCGTATCTGCTGGTCTGCCCGAACATGGCCGAAACCACGGTGTATCGCGCGCGCAGTCCGAACGGCTTTTACGGGCAGCTGCATCGAGGGCAGGTGCCCAATTGGCTCGAGCCGGTGGCGTTGCCGGAGAAATCGCCGTTCCGGCTGTGGCGGATCCGGTACGATTTGCCGGACGTGCCGGTCAGTGCCCCGAAAGCGCCGCCCCGGCGCTGAAGCTGGCGCGCAGCCCGTCGATCACGAACTGCGCGGCGAGCGCGGCGAGGAGCACGCCGAGCAGACGCGACACCACCGCCTCGATCTTGGCGCCGACGACGCGCATGATCGGGCCGGCGATCAGCAATGCGACAAGGGTCAGCGCGAGGATCGAGGCCATCGCCGCGAGCACCACGGCCGAGCGGGCGAGCCCGTTCGACTGCGACATCAGCAGCATCACCGACGCGATCGATCCCGGGCCGGCGATCATCGGCATCGCCATCGGGAAGATCGAGATGTCGGTCGGCTCCTCGGCGCGGATCTTCTCGGCGCGGTCCTCGCGGCGCTCGGTGCGCTTCTCGAACACCATTTCGAGCGCGATCAGGAACAGCATGATGCCGCCGGCGATGCGGAAGGCGTTCAGGCTGATGCCGAGCGCCTTGAGCAAAGCCTCGCCGAACAAGGCGAAGCCGAACAGGATCGCCGAGGCGACGAGCACTGCACGCACCGCCATTGCGCGGCGATGCACCGCGCTGGCGCCGCTGGTGAGCCCGGCGAAGATCGGTGCGCAGCCCGGCGGATCGATCACCACGAAGAAGGTGATGAAGGCGGAGACGTAGAGCTCGATCATTTTGGGGCAGCCACGTCTTTCTGGAGCACGTTCTCGTACGCGGAGCCGTTCCAGAGCAGCACATATAAGCGCCAGGCGCCTTTTTTCGCAACTGCCCACCGCCAGTATAGCGTTCCGTCGGGCGAAGTCCCGAGCGCGGATTGCTCACCGGTCAGACTTATCGTGGCGATCGGCGGCGGAGTGCCGTCGCAAGACGCCCTGCGGGGTTCGGGC
>JASLBO010000148.1 GCA_030146605.1 Sphingomonas sp.
CGAGGCGTTTGACGCACGCGCGAGGCGCCGGGACACGCGGCGGGACTTTTTCAAGGCGTTCGGAACGGCTTCGGCGCTTGCGGGCGGCTTCGTCCTGGCTAACAAGGGCGATCCGCTTTCGGCGCAGACTGCCTCTAACGACGCGGACATCCTCAACTTCGCGCTCAACCTCGAATATCTCGAGGCGCAATTCTATTCCTTCGCGGCCAACGGGGTCGGCCTTCCTCCAGCGCTGCTTGGCGGCACCACCGGCACCCCAGGCGCGGCGACGGGCGGACGCGCCGCTACCTTCACAGATCCAATAGTAGCGCAATATGCTCGGGAGATCGCTGCCGACGAGATTGCGCACGTGACCTTCCTGCGCAACGCGATCGGACCGACGGCGGTGGCGCAGCCAGCGATCGACATCGGGACCTCGCCCTCGGGCGCTTTCTCCACTGCTGCGCGTGCGGCGGGGCTCATTCCCGAAGGCGCGTCATTCGATCCCTATGCGAGCGATGAAGCCTTCCTGCTCGCTGCCTTCATCTTCGAGGATGTTGGCGTGACGGCGTACAAGGGCGCGTCTCCGCTCCTGACCAGCAAGATCTTCCTCGAGGCCGCAGCGGGCATTCTTGCGGTCGAGGCCTACCATGCGAGCATCATTCGCACGACGCTCTACGCCAAGGGCATTGCGACGCCCACCGCGATGATAGGGGCCAGGACGATCATCGAAGCAACGGAGGCAGTCTCGGGCGCCCGTGACGGTCTCGACGGCGCGAGCGACATCGACCAAGGCGTCCGCCCCGCCGGCACCGGTACGACCGCGGTCAGCAACATCGCTCCGCTCGATGAGAATGGCATCGCATTCAGCCGGACCGCCGGCCAGGTCCTGAACATCGTCTATCTAAACAGATCCGCAGTCACCGGGGGCGGGTTCTTCCCAGCCGGCGTCAATGGGCCATTGCGCATGAGCGCAGCCAACTAAACCTCACAGGGAGCTATCGTCATGAATCAGCACGACTTGGTCCTCGAGGTTCTCGAGGCGCGCGAACAACGCCGCGCGGACCGCCGCCGTTTCATCAAGGTCGCCGGGGCCGCGTCTGCGGCTGCCGCCGGAGCATCTTTCTTGGCCGCCTGCAGCGACAACAACGACGGCGATGTCTTCACGCCGATCATCACCCCCACGCCGACGCCGCCGCCGGTGCTCAACGATCAGGATGTCCTGAATTTTGCGCTCAATCTCGAATATCTCGAGGCGCAATTCTATTCCTTCGCAGCGTTCGGTACAGGCCTCCCGGCCAATATCCTGGCCGGTGCGGGGACCCAGGGCGCAGTGACGGGGGGCCGTCAGGTCAATTTCACTGACCCCATCGTGGGACAATATGCGCGCGAGATCGCCGCTGACGAAGCCGCGCATGTGCGCTTCCTGCGGACTGCGATCGGGCCCACCGCAGTGGCGCAGCCGGCAATCGACATCGGCAGTTCGGCGACGAGCGCATTCTCGGCCGCGGCGCAGGCTGCGGGGGTGATCCCCGCGGGTGCGGCATTCGATCCTTATGCCAGCGACGAGGCCTTCCTGCTCGGCGCCTTCATCTTCGAGGATGTGGGCGTGACTGCGTATAAAGGCGCGTCGCCTCTCATTACCAACAAGACCTTCCTCGAGGCTGCGGCCGGCATTCTCGCCGCCGAGGCCTATCATGCCGGGCTGATACGGACGGTACTCTACCGCAAGGGGATCAATGCGCCGGCCGCGTTGATCGGCACCAAGACGATCATCGAAGCCACCGAGAGCGTCTCCGGCGCGCGCGACAGCCTGGACGGCGCTAGCGATATCGACCAAGGCGTTCGCCCTGTCGGCACCCTCTCCAACATTGCCCCAACCGATGGCAGCGGCGTGGCGTTCAGCCGCACCACGGGCCAAGTGCTCAACATCGCCTACCTCAATCAGATGGCGACCGATCGTGGTGGCTTTTTCCCGGCTGGGGTGAACGGAACAATCCGCCTCAGCACGGCAAACTAGCGTGCCTATCGCGAGCGATGCCGCCGCATCTGGCGGCATCGCGCAGGAGAAGCCCACCACCAATTCGGGTCCTTTCGCACCAGCGCGGTGTCGATCGGACCCGGCGCGTTTTGGCTTGCCGCCTCGGGAGACGGGCAATCATCCGATGATTTGCCGCGCAATCGCCTTGTCGCTCACACATTGTTCTGATCACCGTCGAAAAGGGAGAAAAATCATGCGCAATTCGATCCTTGGAGCTTCGAGCTTCCTGATGCTTGCTGCCCCCGCTGCCTATGCGCAGGGGTTCGATGGCCCTTATGTCGGAGTCGCGGTCGGCTATGGATTTGAACGCGGCGGCTCCGACGAGCACGTTATCTTTGACCGCGGCTTCAACGGTTCCGACGATGTAGTAACCACGACTGCGGGCGCTGACGCCTTCTCACCAGGCTTCTGCGAGGGGCGCGCTACCTCCACCGCTAACTCGGATTGTGAGCGTGAGAACGGCATCGATTATCACTTCCGCGCCGGATATGACGCGCAGTTCGGAAACTTCGTCGTCGGAGTGGTGGGCGAGGCCGGCAGTAGCTCGCTTCGCGACAGCGTAAGCGCATTCAGTACTACGCCTGCGTCCTACACAATCACACGCAAGATCGAGTGGGAGGCGGCGCTTCGCCTCCGCGCAGGATATGCGCTGGGCGGTGCGACGTTGCTCTATGCAACGGGTGGTCCGTCCTATGCTTCCATCGAGAACAAATTCCAGACGAGCAACGGACAGAATGCATTCCTGGACAACGGCGATTTTAAGACCTGGGGCATCGCTGGTGGTGGCGGCGTCGAGCACCAGATCTCGCCCAACGTCTCAGTCGGGGCGGAGTATCTCTACACGCGCTACAATGATGACGGCGACTATCGCGTGCGCGCCACGCAGGGCGCGGCGAATGCGATCAATCCGTTCATCCTGTTTGGAGCGCCGGGCACCGAGTTCCGCCGCAGCGACGAACGCTTCGACTTCCATGCGGTTCGCGGAACTCTATCTTTCCGGTTCTGACTCATCAGTGCGGTGGGCACGCTGCGCAGCGCCGCATCATACCCTCCTGATCGTCACAGAAGTCGTGGACGCCTAAGTAGATGCTCGCCAGAAATGTGGCGACGCCACGCCAAGATGGTTCGTTTCTCGCCTCACCTGGGCTAAAAGCGGGTCAGTCGCGGAGATTGCCGACGCCATCGGTTCTGCGCCCGGATGGTGCTGGATAGGCCGGAACTACCGTGGCTACCTCGACATGTTCACGCTGTCATTATCCGGCATCGACCCGCAAATCTGCTTCCTTGGCGAGGCCTCCACGCTCACGATAAAGCAGATCACAGCGAGCCCCGGACGTCTGTAGTTGGGCGACAGTCGACCGGCTGCTTTCTGCCGCGAAAGCCGATCGGCGGCTTTCAGGCAGCTCGTCGTGGGAATGCCGCGTCAAACGGCTTGGCCGGGGTGGAAAGCGGAATGGCAGCTTCTTGAGACCAGATGCGAATAGCGGACATTCGGACCACCGTTGTCGCATATGGACGCACGCGGGCGGATGCCCTGACGCGAGCACTGGTGCGATAAATCGCACCGATGAGCTCCGGTCGAAGGCGTCACCGTTGAGCGGAAGCTTGCGATACGCTCCGTGCGTTGCTGTCGGCCTTTAGGATCGAGCCAGCGACTCCTTGGAGCCTTTCGGTTCCAACAAGGTTCAAGTCGGATCGGAAACCGAGGCGCAGCTTCGCCCTGACGTCGGCAAGCACGCGCTTGTTCGCATAGGAATGTGGTGAGGCCGGATCGTCCCCGCGGTCCTCGGCAAACTTCGCGAGCACCCGTTGCCGCGTGACGTCTGCCTGAGCCAACTCTACCAGCTTGGCGCGATACTCCAGCTCCCAGGGCTCTAATGCCCGGAACCGACGGAGATCGGCCAAGTGCTGCGCCTCGTGACCCAGGAAGGACACGCGAAACTCCTCACCGTCCAAGCTCTCGTACCGCGGTCCCACCGCAAAAATTGCGTCATCGGAGGCCCATCCTCCAGCCCCGCGTCTGCCGCAGGTCGCATAGTCGCCCCACCCCAGACTGAGAAACCCGTCGAGTAAAACGACGCGCGTGAGGCTGAGTCCCTCCGGCAGCTCGATGGGTCTGCGCTGCTCGTCCTGGGCGGTCCAGACCATCAGCTCACGCAATCGGCCGGTGCGACCTTGTAGCGAACGCACGCCCTTAGCTTCCAAACGGCGTGCTAGAGTTAGTTCGATCGAGTCCATATCCGGCAGGTCGGGCCGACCGAGCAGCGTGCGGAGCGCGGCTAGCAATTGATCTTCGGCGGCAGCGCGCCTGTCGGGCTGCAGCAATGCTCGATGCCAATAGTGGCGATAGGTCTGGACGACGGCTGCGACGAACGACTCTGGGTGGACTCGATCCGTCTGCGGAGTTGATGCGGGCCCGAAACGAACCATCATGCATTCCCGGAATTGGCGGTCTTTGACCGACAAGCCTTCTGGGGTGAGAGGCTTGAGCGTTCGCACGGCTTGCACAGCATCGCCTTGCAGAGCCGATCCCGTCGCAGATGCGATCTGTTTCGCACCCGTGGGTGCTGTCGTCTGGGCGACGGCTGTGCTGCACATCGACAGCAGCCAGCCTATCATCGCCGCAGTCAGGGTTTTGCGGTTGGCGGTCTTCATAAAGACAGGACCTAAAGGTCTAGGTACCGGTATTATTGAACGCTTTTGACCTTGGCTCTCCACGCACCCGGCGAAAGCCCTGTGAGGTTACCAATCGCACGGCTAAGATGAGCCTGGTCCGCGAACCCGCAATCGTGGGCGATGGCTGCCAACGGTGCGGCGCTCGTCCGTATCTGGCGCAGCGCACGCTTGGTCCTAAGTTCCACTCGGTAGCGAATTGGGGTCGTACCGTAGGCTGACCTGAAGCCGCGGCTCACAGTTGCTGCAGCCAGGCCCATTTCACGAGCCCAGTCACCGAGATGAAGGCGGTCGTCGCCGGCGAGCGCTTGCGCGAGGAGGTCTGGCCAGTCTTGCAACCGGTGCGGTCCCGGCAGAGGACGCAGGAGCTCGACCATGCCCTCCGCCTCCAACACGTTCTTGCGCAGGAGTGCGTCAGGATCCCCGATCTTGAAGACGGGGGGGAGAGGGAGTTCACCTAGACCTGAAACCGGGATGTTCAGGACGCTGGCACCCGCCGAACTAACCCGGTCGAGGTGGGCATGCATCGCGTCATGAAACAAGGCGTCGCCCGGGCCCGCCTGCCAGCGCCCGTCGTCGCCAGCCTCCTCATACCATCCACTCAGCACAACCGCGACGTAACCCTCCACGTGTCGATGGCGGACGACAACCTGCGCAGGTTGCAAATTCTCGAGGGGTTCGAGACGTAGCTCGCCGATGCCCGGCAGCGTCCTCAATCGACACGTCACGTTGGGGGGCGTGAGCGGCTGACCGGAGGCACACGATGTCCGGCGGTTGCCGTCGCTACTCTGACCTTCGATTGCATCCGGCTAAGCTAACATCCACTGTTAGGCGACGCCACCGTCACCTTGGATCGTCGACAAGTGGTGCCGTAGACGGCTCCCGCCATGTAGATCGGCAATACGATGCTGTCGCACTCGGGGGGTCTCGATCCTCAAAGCTGAACCGTTCGCATCGGAGGCGATCCGTCGGAAAGCCTCGGCGCCAAGCGTGTCGTGCTGGTCGGTCATGATGTCGGCGGCATGGTCACCTATGCCTATGCCCGCCAGTTTCCCCAGGATCTCGTCGGCGCGGCGGTTCTCGACGTGCCGCTTCCGGGCTTGCGCCATGGGATCATGTCGAGAAACTGTCCCAGGCCCGCCATTTCGATTTCCATGCGCAGCGACCGCTCGCCGAATTGTTGGTGC
>JASLBO010000370.1 GCA_030146605.1 Sphingomonas sp.
CTCGATCGCGCATGCCGAGCTCGCCCAGCTCGACAGCGAAGCGGCGGTGCTCGCCAAGGCGACGCGGCCCTCGGGCAAAGACCGGCTGCTCGATCGGCTCAAGGTCGATGCGGGATATGAGCGCGCGCTCGCCGCGGCATTGGGCGACGATCTCGAGGCCGGGCTCGACACCAGTGCCGAACGCTATTGGGCCGGGGCGGAGCCGCTGCCGGGCGATCCCGCCGCGCCGACCGGTACGACGCCGCTTTCGCAACATGTTGCGGCGCCGGCGGGGCTCGCGCGGAGGCTTGCGCAGGTGCTGGTGGCGGAGAGCGATGGCGGCCAGCCGCTCGCTGTCGGGCAGCGGCTGGTGACGCTTGCCGGGGTGCTGCGGCGCTGGGACGGCTATGTCGCGAAATCGGGCGGGGCCGCCGCTGCCGAACGACTCGAGCGGGTCAATCGGCTGACGGCGATCGAGCAGGCGCGGCCGGCGGCGGTGCGCGCGGTGGAGGGGGCGGAAGCCGAACTGGCGCGGATCGACGCGACGATCGCCGGCGCGCGGCGCGCTGCCGCCGAAAGCCGCCGGGTGCTCGATCATGCCGACAATGCCGGACGCGAGGCCGGGCGCGCCGAGGACCGCGCGACGGCGCAGCTCGAACGGCTGGAGGCACAACGCGCCGATCTCGAGACTCGCCGTGCGCGCGTCGCTGCCGAGCAGGAGGAAGCGGCGGGCGAGTGGGCGCGCGCGGAGGGCGTCAAGGCCGCGCTGCCCGATGGCTCGGCGACGCGGGCGCGGGTCGCCGCGCTGTCGACCGAGGCGGAGGTTCGCCGCGGTGCCGCAGCCAATGCGCGGAGCGAGCGCGGCACGCTGGATCGCGAGATCGGGCAAGCGCGCGAGCGGCTCGCCGCTGCCGGTGCCGAGAGCCGGAGCTGGAAGTCGCGCGCAGGCGAAGCGGCGCGGCGCACGACCGAGATGGAGAAACGCGCCGCCGAACTGGCGGAGGAGAGCGCCGCACTTGCCGCGCGCCCCGCCGAGCTCGACGCCGCAGTGGCCGAAGCCGAGGCGGCGACCGAGGCAGCGCGGGCCGAATCGGCGGCGGCGCAGGCTGCCGAGCGCGACGCCGAGGCCGCGCTCCGTGCGACCGAAAGCGAGGTTCGCGCCGCCAACGAAGCCCTTGCCGAAGCACGCGAGGCGCGCGCCGGGGCGAGCGCGCGCGCCGAGAATCAGGAAATGCGCCGGATCGAGATGGGCCGGCTCTCGGGCGAGCGCTTCGAATGCCCGCCGCCTCTGCTGCCCCAGAAAGCGGGGTTCGAGGCGGAAAGCGTGCGCACCCCGCAGGACGAATCCGCCGCGCATGAGAAGCTCAGCGTCGATCGCGAGCGGATCGGGCCGGTCAACCTGGTGGCAGAAGCCGAACTCGCCGAACTCGAGGCGGCGTTCACCAGCAATGCGCAGGAGCGCGACGAGCTGGCGCAGGCGGTTGCCCGGCTGCGCGGCTCGATCGGGACCTTGAACCGCGAGGGACGCCAGCGGCTGCTCGCGGCGTTCGAGGCAGTCGACCTGCATTTCCGGCGGCTGTTCAGCACCTTGTTCGATGGCGGGCAGGCGCATCTCGAGCTGGTCGATTCGGACGATCCGCTCGAAGCGGGGCTGGAGATCATGGCGCAGCCGCCGGGCAAGAGGCTGCAGTCGCTGACGTTGCTGTCGGGCGGCGAGCAGGCGTTGACGGCGGTGGCGCTGATCTTCGCGCTGTTCCTGACCAATCCGGCGCCGATCTGCGTGCTCGACGAAGTCGATGCGCCGCTCGACGACGCCAATATCGAGCGGTTTTGCGACCTGCTCGAAGTGATGACGCGCGAGACCGCGACGCGCTATCTGATCGTCACCCACAACGCCGCGACGATGAGCCGGATGCACCGGCTGTTCGGAGTGACGATGATCGAGCGCGGGGTGAGCCGGCTGGTCTCGGTGGACCTTGGCGGGGCGGAGACTTTGCTGGCGGCGGAGTAGGGTTTCGGGGGACCGTTTCCCTCTCCCCTTGTGGGAGAGGGAGGGAGCCGATGAAATCGGCGGAAGGGTGAGGGGGTGTGAGACTCAGTCCCCCTCATCCTTCCCACTCGCTGCGCGAGCGGGCCCCTTCCTTCTCCCACAAGGGGAGAAGGAGTTCAGGACAGGACCCGCTCGTAGAGGGCGATGTATTTGTCGGCCATTGCCTCGACGGAGAAGTGATCCGCGATGCGTTTGCGACAGGCGGCGCGATCGATCTGGGTGACGCGGTCGATCGCCGCGATCGCCGCATCGGCCGAGCCTATCAAGATCCCGCTCTCCGGGGTGATCAGCTCGGGCATGCTGCCGCGATCGATCGCGATCACCGGAGTGCCGCAGGCCATTGCCTCGATCACCGACAGCCCGAAGGGCTCGTCGAAGCTGATCAAGTGGAGCAGTGCCCGGGCGCCGCCGAGCGCCTTCAACCGCGCCTCTCCGCCGACCGCGCCGTGATAGACGATGCGGTCGTTCAGGTGCGGCTTCACCTCGCGCTCGAAATAGCCCTGATCCTGGACGATGCCGTAGAGGTCGAGCCGGCGGCCGGTGGCCTGCGCGACATAGATCGCCTCTTTCGCCCCCTTGTCGGGATGCATGCGGCCGAAGAACAGCAGGTCGTCGCTGCCCTCGGCGTCGAACGGGAATTCGTCGAGGCGGATGCCGTGGTGGATCGTCGCGGCGTATTTCAGCGACGGGTGGCGATCGGCCTCGCTGATCGCGACGAAATGCACGCGATCCTCGAACGGCTTGTACATCGGCAGGATGCGATCCGAGGAGAAGCCGTGGATCGTCGTCACCATCGGCGTGTCGATCAGCGGGGTGTAGGCGTGTGCGGGGAAATCGGCCTGATTGTGGATCAGATCGAACTCGTGCGCCCGGGCGAAGAGATGCGACTGATGGGCATATTCCCAGACCTTGGCATCGATCGCGGGGTCTTCCTCATAGCCGCGCGGGACCACGCCGGCGAGCGTGCCCGCGGTCTCCGAATCCTGCGTGGCGAACAGCGTCACGTCGACTCCCCGCGCGACCAAGGCCTCGGTAAGCAGGCTCGTCACCAATTCCCACGGGCCATAATGCCGCGGCGGCGTGCGCCACGCGATCGGCGCCAGCATTGCGATCTTCATCCGAGAATATAGCCTTCATTGGGGCCGAGAATGGCGGGATCGCCGCCGGTGCCGGTGGTGCGCAGAACCGACAATCCCTCGGCCCATTCGGGTATCGCGAAGCTCTGGGGCGTGTCGCCGAGGTTTAGCACAATCAGCAGGCGTTCGTCGCCGCTGCGGCGCTCATAGGCAAGCAGACTTCCGGCGCATTCGATCGGCAGCCAGTCGCCCGACGACAGCGCCGCGCGGGATCGACGGAGCGCGAGCAGATCGTGATGGAGGCGCCACATCGAATGCGGATCGTCGCGCTGGGCGGCGAGATTGCGCGTCTGCCAGTCGTGGTGGAGCGGCAGCCACGGCGCGCCGGTCGAGAAGCCGGCATTAATGCTCGCATCCCAGGCCATCGGCGTGCGCACCGGATCGCGGCCGAGGCCGATGCCGGGCTCGCGCAGCTCGCGCGGATCCTGGACCTGATCGGGCGGAATCGTGACATCGGCCATGCCGATCTCGTCGCCATAATAGATTGTCGGGGTGCCGCGCAGGGTGAGGAGCAGCATCGCCGCTACCCGCGCCTGTGCAGCGCCGAAGCGCGTGGCGGCGCGCGGTCGATCGTGGTTGCCGAGCACCCAATTGGGCCAGCCGCCTGCCGGCAGCGCGGCTTCGTAATCGGCGATCAGTTGCGCAAGGCTGCGCGCCTCCCACGGCGCGTCGATCAGCTGGAAGTTGAAGGGCAGATGCACGCCGGGCTCGCCTTCGCCGTAATAGGCCATCAGCCGATCGACGGGCAGGTAGATCTCGCCGATCAGGACGCGTTCGGAATAGCCATCGGCAATGCGGCGCATGTCGGCGGCGATACCGTGGACCTCGGGCTGGTCGGTCGAATGGAGCTGGAGCACCCGATGCATCTCGCCCATCGCCGGGGTGTAGGCCGGGTTTGCGGGATTGTCGGGGAAGTCGGGGTGCTTGATCATGTGCCACAGCACGTCGATGCGGAAGCCGTCGACCCCGCGATCGAACCAGAAACGCAGCACGTCGAGCATCGCCTTGCGCAATTCCGGGTTGCGCCAGTTGAGGTCGGGCTGCTCCTTGAGGAAGGCGTGGTAATAATATTGGCCGGTAGCCGCGTCATATTCCCACGCCGGGCCGCCGAAGTCGCTGATCCAGTTATTGGGCGGGCCGCCGTCCGGGGCGGGATCGCGCCAGATGTACCAGTCGCGCCTGGGATTGTCGCGCGAGGCGCGGCTTTCGAGGAACCAGGGATGCTGGTCCGAGCTGTGATTGGGGACGAAATCGAGGAGAAGCTTGAGCCCGCGATCGTGCGCCGCCTTCAGCAGCGAGTCGAAATCGTCGAGCGTGCCGAAGCGCGAATCGATGCCGGTGTAATCGGCGACGTCATAGCCGAAATCGGCCATCGGCGAGGGATAGAGGGGCGAGATCCAGATCGCGTCGATTCCGAGCGCGACGAGGTCGTCGAGCCGGGACTCGATGCCCTTGAGGTCGCCGATGCCGTCGCCGTTCGAGTCCTGAAACGAACGCGGGTAGATCTGGTAGATGACGCCGTGCTGCCACCAGCGGGGTTCGGTCATTGTGCGGCATCCTCTCGGTACGCGTACCCCTCCCGCTTGCGGGAGGGGTCGGGGGAGGGGGCATCAACAAGCCGATGGGCTGGTGTGACGTACAGCCCCTCCCCTAACCCCTCCCGCAAGCGGAAGGGGGACTTTGTGGTCCTGCTTGTCACCGGAACCGCTCCTTCGGGATGTGGGTGATCCGGCAGGCCAGGTCCGCCTCGCCGCCCGCGACGATGTAGCGATCCCCCGCGTCCGCAATCCCGGTAGTGAAGGCGACCGGGGTCGGCAGATACATCTGGTGCGCGATTTCCGCGGTGAGCGCCGGGTTCGCCTCGATCAGCGGCACCTCGTCCTCCAGCCGCAGGATCCTCGACGGATCGTCGCGATCGAGCAGTGCCCAGAAGCTGCGATAGATGCCGACGCTCCCGCGCTTCTCGACGCCGTGATAGATCATCATCCAGCCCTCCGGCGTCAGCACCGGCTGGCTGCCGCCGCCGATCCGCTGGGTGGCACTGGTGCCCTTGCGCGCGCGGATGCCCGGAGTGTCGAGCGGCTTCCAGTGGAGGCCGTCGGGCGATTGCGCGATGTTGATCGACGGGCCGCCGAGCCAGGGGCTGTCCTCGGGATAGGCGAAATAGCATTCGCCCAGGGGGCGGGTGAGCGCCATGAACTTGCCGGCCACCTTGCCCTCGAACAGGATCATGTCCTTGTTCTGGTGATCGAGGACCACGCCGAGCAATTCGTAATCGAGCCCGTTCGCCGAGCGGTACATCGCGGTGCAGTGGCGTTCGGCCGAGACGCCACAGACGGTCATCCAGTATTGGCCGTCGATCCTGGTGATGCGGGCGTCCTCGACGCCGTAATCCATATAGCCGGCGCTGGGCTGGATCGCTTTGTCGTAGTGGATCCCGACGATATTGCGCCCTTCGCCATCGAGCTCGACCGGGAGCAGCCACGAGAGCGAGGTGAGCCCGAGCAGCCGCGGATTGCGGTCCTTGAGCGCGAACTGGCGCGGATCGTCCATGTCGATCTGGTGGACGGGGTGACGATCGAGAACATAGCCGCCCGGCGTCCAGCGGATCGCGCGTGCGCAGTCGGTGTGGACCGGGTCCTGCAGCGCCTCGGCGACGCGGACCATCAGCAACAGATTGCCGCTCGGCAGTCGGGTGAAGCCGGGGTTGAACGCGCCGAGCACATGCGTCGGCTCGTCGACTCCGCGGCGCAGCGGCGAGCGGGAAAGGTCGACATCGTCAGGGCGGAAGATCAGATAGTCGTCGCGGTCGGGCATCTGCCCCCCTTGGTCAGCAGCCGGGAATCTGGCTCTCGCCGCCCTCGAGCACGAAGCGGTCGCCACGGCGAACGTATCGCTCGGCGAACGATCGGGTTCCCTCGTAGCGCACCGTGAAGCTGCGGTCGCGGACGATATCGGTGACGCTGCCGGTCAGCGATTGCGGATTGTCCTGCTCCATGCCGCTATCGTCGAAAAGCGTGGTGATGCTGGCGAGGCGGGCGGGACCAGTGGGGCGCAATTCGATCAGGTCGGTGTCGCTGACGGTACAGCCCTGCCAGGTGCCGCCGCCCTCGACCACCAGCACCGGCAGCGTGGCGAACTTGTCCGAGACCGCCCATTTGGCGAGATCGCCGAAGCTGCCGCTCATCGCCGCTTCGGGATATGCCCTGGCGAGGGCGAAGCGGCCGTCCTGCTCGCGCAGATAATAGGCCGCGATTACGCCGCCTTCGGGATGGCCCGCGTCAGGGGCGTGGCCGTGGCGCAGCAGCACCAGGCCGAAGGGGGTGTCGAGGAGCTTGTCGTCCTTGCCGAATGCATAGCGGCCGTCGCCCGCGGGGACCAGGCGGACTGCGTCGGAGAGCCGTTGGGCAGGCGATCGCGGCGCCGGGCTGGCCGTCGCCGCTGATTTCGGGGTCGCGCGATGCTTTGGTTCCGGCGCCTTGAGCGGCGTCGCGTCGCAGCCCGCGAGCAGCGCCGCGGCCGCCGCGAGCGAGGCACATGCGCCGCGGATCATACGCCGTCGCGCAATCGCTCGTGGTGGCGGATCACTTCGTCGATGATGAAGCGGAGGAACTTCTCGGAGAATTCCGGGTCGAGATCGGCCTGGTTCGCCAGCGCGCGCAGCCGGGCGATCTGCGCCTCCTCGCGGGTGGGATCGGCCGGGGGCAGGCTGTGCGTCGCCTTGTAGGCGCCGACCGCCTGGGTGATCTTGAAGCGCTCGGCGAGCATGTGGATCAGCGCGGCATCGATATTGTCGATGCTCTGGCGGAAGCGGTTGAGCGTCTCGTCGGGCATGGCCGCCTCTTTTGCCCGGCGCGCGACGCTACGCAAGCCTTGCCTTTGCCGCCGTCACGCGCCAGAGCCCGGCCATGAGCGCTACCATCCATCGCCTGGGCCAAAAGCCCGAGCCGTCGCTGGAACCGATGCTGCAGCTGGTGGCGCACGATCTCAATCTGGTGAACGCGGTCATCCTCGACCGCATGCAATCGAACATTCCGCTGATCCCCGAGCTGGCGGGGCATCTGATCGCCGGCGGCGGCAAGCGCATGCGGCCGATGCTGACGCTCGCGAGTTCGCAACTGCTCGGCTATTCGGGGACGCGGCACCATCGGCTGGCCGCGGCGGTCGAGTTCATCCACACCGCGACTCTGCTCCATGACGATGTCGTCGATTCGTCGGACCTGCGCCGCGGCAAGCGCACCGCCAACATCATCTGGGGCAACCCGGCGAGCGTGCTGGTCGGCGACTTCCTGTTCAGCCGCAGTTTCGAGCTGATGGTCGAGGACGGCAGCCTCAAGGTGCTCAAGATCCTGAGCAATGCCAGCGCGGTGATCGCCGAGGGCGAAGTCAACCAGCTCACCGCGGTGCGCCGGCTCGACATTTCCGAAGAGCGCTATCTCGACATCATCGGCGCCAAGACCGCGGCCTTGTTCGCCGCCGCCTGCCGGATCGCCGCAGTGGTCGCCGAGCGGAGCGAAGCCGAGGAAAAGGCGCTCGACACGTATGGGCGCAACCTCGGCATCGCATTCCAGCTGGTCGACGACGCGATCGACTATGTCTCCGACGCCTCGACGATGGGCAAGGATGCGGGCGACGATTTCCGCGAGGGCAAGATGACGCTGCCGGTGATCCTTGCCTATGCACGCGGCGACGCGGCGGCGCGGGGCTTCTGGAAGGAAGCGATTTCGGGCCGGCGGGTTTCGGATGCGGACTTTGCCGAGGCGATCGACCTCGTCCGGGCGAGCCGCGCAGTCGACGATACGCTCGCCCGCGCGCGGCATTACGGCCAGCGCGCGATCGACGCGCTGGGCGGATTCGCGCCGGGTGCGGCGAAGGATGCGATGGTCGAAGCGGTCGAGTTCGCGGTTGCCCGGGCGTACTGAAGCGCCGCCCCCTTCGGGACAGCGCTTCTCTTGATCAAAAGGCGGCGCGCAGCGTCAGCTGGACCAGCGGGCCCGAATGCTCGCGCTCGATTTCGTACTCGTCGAGATCGCCCGCCGCGCGGTTCTCCAGAATCTCCTCGAGCGAATCGCCGTCATATTTGCGGAAGTCCTCATACTTCACGCGATCGAGCAGATTCTGCGCCGAGAGCCGGACAACGAAATTCTCGCCGAAGCGCTTTTCGACGAATGCCTCGAGATCGGGATCGTAGCGCAGCCGCACGGTCTCGTCGAAATTGCTTTCGGTCGCCTCGCTGCGGCCCGAGATCGTCGCGCCGAAGCTGACCCCCGCGCTGCGCAGATTCTGGATCACGCCGAAATTATAGACGTGGTGCGGCTGGTTGTTGAACCGGCGCTTCTGGAGCGTGAACGGATCGGTCGTCTCGCTGTCGAGATAGGTATAGTTGGCGAAGACGCCGGTGTCGGGCATGCCGAACAGGGTCAGCGGCGCCGACAGGTCGAACTCGACGCCCCAGGCCTTGCCGTCACCGATATTCTGCGGGCGGAAATCCTGGCCGTCGCCATTGTCGGCGGTGGCGACCAGCTCGATCAGGTCGGAGATGTCGCGGTAGAAGAAGTTGATCCCGGCGATGCCGCTGTGGCCGAGACGGTGTTCGTAGCCGACATCGATGCCCCAGGCGCGCTGGTTGCGCAGGCTGGGGTTGCCCGTGGTGGTGTCGTCGTCGCCCGGGGTCTCCTCATATTCGATCGGCGAGAGCAGGTCGTAATCGGGCCGGCGAATCGTCCGCGCGATCGAGGCGCGGAACTGGCCGGCGCCGGTCGCATAGCGCAGGCTGAGCGACGGATTGAGCAATTCGTCATTGTACGCGGCCGAATCCGCAGTGCCGGTGATCTCGCGGCGGGTGATTTCGTAGCGCGCGCCGCCGTCCACGCTGAGCGGGCCGGTGTCCCAGCTCAAGCGGACATAAGGCGAGTAGCGGTTCTCCTTGATCCGGAAGCTGTCGCTGACCAGCGGGCCGTCGTTGAGGCCGTTGCGCTTCTTGAACAGGAAGTCCGAGCCGATCTTGAGCTTGACGCCTTCGTCCGCACCGAACGCGCCGTAGACGGTGGCGCTGAGCTCGCTGTCGTCGATGCGGATCGCGTCCTCGTCGTCGAGTTCGAGATCGGTCAGGTCGTCCGCATTGTCGCCGACGAACACGGTCGTGTCGGTCTTGTCGCGGAACTTGTTCCAGCCCGCGGCGAGGCCGAGCTCGAACCCGCCGAGGGGCACGCGCGCATCGCCGGTGATCGCATAGGTCTGCTGGCTGATCCGCTCCTGCTGGACCTCGACTTCGTCGAAATCGAGATCCGCATCCTCGAGCGTCACCGAAGTCTCGTCCTCGTCGCGATCGGTATCGACGAAGAAGCCGTTGAGGCGGATGCGGCCGCCCTCGCCGAAGGCATGGCTGATCTCGGCGCTGCCCGAGAAATCGGTGCCGTCACGCGTGTCGCTCTGCGCCTCGAACTCGCCGAACTCGGGATCGGTGACGTAATTGCTGTCCGCCGGGTTTCCGGGGAAGCGCTTGTCGCCGGTCGTCGGCTCGCCGCCGAAGCGGTACGAGACCTTTTCCTTGGGATTGCGGCGCTTCTGATAATTGAGCGCCACCCAATAATCGGTCGCCGCGCCGATCTTGCCGGCATAAGCCAGCGCGCCCGAGGGACGGATCACGCCGTCGCGGGTGTTGAGCAAGGCGCCGGCCTTGAGGAAGCCGCCTTCGAACGACGCCGCTTCCTTGGTGACGACGTTGAGCGTGCCGGCGATGCCGTCGCTCGGCTGATCGGGGCGCGGCGCGCGGACGATCTCGATCCGCTCAACCAGCTCGGCGGGGAGGCGATCGACGAAGAAGCTGCCGTCGCTGGCGCCGCCGGGGGCGCGGCGGCCGTTGATCAGCACGTTGGTGAAACCGCCGGGCAGTCCGCGGAACTGGACCTGGTCATATTCGAGCACGTCCGACGTGAAGGTCGCGCCGGGCACGCGCTTGAGCATCTCGCCGACCGACACCGGCTCGAACTTCTGGAAATACTCCAGATCGTAGGAGAGCA
>JASLBO010000165.1 GCA_030146605.1 Sphingomonas sp.
GCCCGCCCCCAGCCGAGACCTTACCGGTCACCTTCGGGCTGCTGCTCAACCTCGTCGGGGTGATGGGCGGGGCGAGCAAGGAGCAGGTCTGGGGCTATCTCGCCAATTACGTGCCGGACGCTACGCCGGAGACCTATCCCGCGCTCGATTTGCTTATTGGATATGCGCTGGCTTATGCTCGCGATTTCGTGACACCGACGCTCGACAAGCGCGCTCCTGTCGGAGTTGAGATCGACGCACTGAAGCGGCTCGATACCGACCTCGCTGCATTGCCCGCCAATGGCTCGGCCGAGGACATCCAGAATTTGGTCTACGAGATCGGCAAGACCGGCGGGTTCGAGAATCTGCGCGACTGGTTCAAAGCGCTGTACGAGACCTTGCTCGGCTCCGAACAGGGGCCGCGGATGGGCAGCTTCATCGCGCTGTATGGAATCGAGAATAGTCGGAAACTGATAGCCGAGGCGCTCGCGCGCGCATGAGCCGGGCGCCGCTCCTCCGCCGGGCGCGCTCGGCGACGCGCAACTTCCTCCATAGCGAGGCTGCGGGAGGCGTGGTGCTGATCGGAGCGGCGCTGCTGGCAATGGTCGCGGCGAACGTGCCGGGCTGGCGCGAGGCCTATTTCCACGCGCTGCACTTGGAGACTGGGCCGGTGATCAGTCCGGGCTACGGGCCAATGACGGTGCATCTGTGGATCAACGATGCAGCGATGGCGCTCTTCTTCCTGCTCGTTGGGCTCGAGATCAAGCGCGAGTTCGTCGACGGCCGGCTGGCGAGCTGGGAGCGGCGGCGGCTGCCGGTGCTGGCCGCGGCGGCGGGGATGGCAGTTCCTGCGGCACTCTATCTGTTCGTCACCCGCGGGGAAAGCGGGCTGACCAGCGGCTGGGCGGTCCCCGCCGCCACCGATATCGCTTTTGCGATCGGCGTACTCGCGCTTCTCGGCAAGCGGGCGCCGACATCGCTGAAGCTGTTCCTGACCACGGTGGCGATTGTCGACGATCTCGGCGCGGTGGCGATCATCGCCTTGTTCTACACCGCCGATCTCGACCTGGTCGCGCTAGCGGGCGCGGCAGGAGTGATGGCAGCGATGTTCGCGCTCAATCTAGGCGGGGTGAAGCGGCTGATGATCTATCTGCCGCTTGCAGCGGTCCTCTGGTATTTCGTCTTCCTGTCGGGGGTCCACGCCACCGTTGCCGGAGTCGCCGCGGCGTTGATGATTCCGATCACCAAATCCCCCGGCGCGCCCGACGATGCGCATTCGCCGCTCCACCGGCTCGAACATGCGCTGCATCCATGGTCGGCCTTCGTGATCGTGCCCCTGTTCGGCTTCGCCAATGCCGGTGTCTCGCTACACGGCATGTCGCCGGCTATCCTGCTCGCGCCGCTGCCGCTTGGCCTCGCGCTGGGGCTGTTCCTCGGCAAGCAGATCGGCATCTTCGGGAGCATCTGGATCGCGCACCGGACAGGATTCGCGCCCAAGCCGGGCTGGTCGAGCTGGCCGCAGATCTATGGCGTGTCGCTGCTCGCCGGGATCGGCTTCACGATGAGCCTGTTCATCGGCGGGCTGGCCTTTCCCGGGAATGCGGTGCTCGCCGACGAAGTCAAGGTCGGGGTGCTCGCCGGATCCTTGCTATCGGCGGTTGCTGGCTATGTGGTGCTGCGCCTGGCGCCTCCACGCCGCGCGCTGGCGATCCGGCAAATCGAGGCTAGGCGAACACCACCCGTTGCGTAGCGCGGCGACCGGACAGCACGGCGAAGCACCAGACGACCAGCCCGACCAGCGCCAGCGCCGCGCCGACATAGCCGGTCGAGGTCCAGCCGAGCCCGCCAGCGATCGCCAAGCGCATTGGCGGTGTTGAACGCCGAATGGTTGAGCGACGCGGCGAGCATTTGCGCCTCGCCCGCGACATCCATCAGCCGGGTTTGCAGAATCGCGCCGAGCGCCCTGGCAAAGCCGATCGCGCCGATACCGAGCGTCAGCAACACTTGGCCGTTGCCAGCGCACCGAGCTCGCGCAGGGGACTGGCGTCGTTCGCAGGCTTTTTCCGCGGCGCGATCCAATAGACAAGAGCTATCGTCAGCAGCGCCAGCGCGGCGACGACCGCAAAGCCCCAACGCTAGCCGATCGCCTAGCCCATCCAATTGGCAACCGGAACGCCCATCATCGTGGCGACGCTCAGCCCGAGCATCACGCGGCCCACGGCCTGTGAGCGCTTGTCGTCGGGGACGAGAGACGCGGCGACGAGCGCAGCGATCCGAAATTGGCGCCGTGCGGGAGGCCGCTGAGGAAGCGGAGAACGAGCATCCAGCCGTAAGTCGGCGCGAGCGCGCTCAATCCGTTGAACAGCCCGAAGCTCGCCATCAGCAGGATCAGCTGCGTCCGCCGCGCGATCTTCGCGCCGAGCACCGCTAGTAAAGGTCCGCCACAACCACGCCGAGCGCATAGACGCTGATCACACGCCCGATAGTCGCTTCGTCGACGCCGAGCCCTTGCCCGAAATATGGCAGCAGGCTCATCGTCGCGAATTCGGTGGTGCCGATCGCGAAGCCGCCCATCGCGAGCGCGAAATGGACGAGCGCAGGCGGGCGCGGAGGACTTTCAGGGGAGATGCTGGGCAGGGGCTGCACGTGGTGATGCTGCACTGCAGCGTCAACTTCGCGGGCTCGCGAAGAAGCGCCAACAAACTCCAGAAACATCATTTTTCCTGGCGTGCGCACCTGCATCCGCCTCACGACGTTTAGAATGCAATGATGACGACCGGTGGATTGCAAAAGGGTACGAGCGAATATCGGCGGCTGACGCTGGCGATGCTGTTCGGCGGATTTTCGACCTTTTCGCTTCTCTATTCGGTGCAGCCGCTGCTGTCGCTGTTCGCGCACGAGTTCACGCTCAGCGCCGAGGAGTCGAGCCTGGCGATTTCGCTGGCGACCGGACCGCTCGCCGTCGCGATCGTCTTCGCCGGATTGCTCTCGGACCGCTACGGGCGGCGGCCGCTGATGGTTCTGGCGATGTTCGGTGCCGGCTTGCTCACCATGCTCACGGCCTTCGCGCCGGGCTGGACCGCGTTGCTCGGGCTGCGCCTGCTCACCGGGCTCGCGCTGGCCGGGATGCCGGCAGTGGCGATGGCCTATGTCAGCGAGGAGATTGATCCGCATTCGGTCGGCCGGGCGATGGGGCTCTACATCGCCGGCAGCGGTGTCGGCGGGATGGCGGGGAGGCTCGGCGTCAGTTTGATGACCGAGCTCGCCGACTGGCGCTGGGCGCTTGCCTTGGCCGGGCTGACCGGGCTGGTGATGGCCGAAGCGTTTCGTCGGCTCGCGCCGCCATCGCGCCGCTTCACGCCGCACCCGGTGCACCCGGCCGCGGTGTTCGATGCAGGCAAGACGCTGTTCCGCGACCGGGCGATGCCGTTGCTCTATGCCGAGGCGTTCCTGCTGATGGGGGTGTTCGTCACCATTTACAATTTTGTCGGCTTCCGGTTGATCGCGCCGCCGTTCAGCCTGAGCCACGCAGCAATCGGTGCGGTCTTCCTGCTCTATCTGCTCGGCTCGGTGAGTTCGACCTGGTTCGGCGGACTTGCCGAGCGCAAGGGGCGACGCCTGATCTTCTGGATGCCGACAGGGCTGCTGTTGATCGGCACCGCGTTCACCGCCGCCGGGTGGCTGTTTTTGGTGATCGTTGGGATCGGCGTTGTCACCGTCGGATTCTTCGGGGCGCATTCGGTCGCATCGAGCTGGGTTGGGCGCCGCGCGCGCGCCGGGCAGGGGCAGGCTGCGGCCTTTTACCTGTTCTTTTATTATCTCGGATCGAGCGTGCTCGGCTCGGCGGGCGGGTTCGCCTGGACGCGCTGGGGATGGAACGGGGTCGCGCTGTATTGCGGCGTGCTGACCGTCATCGCGCTGGCAATCGCGGCAAAGCTCGCGACGATCCCGCCCCTCCCCATGCCCGAAATCACGCCGCCGCGGCCGATGGGCGCGGATTGAGCACGCCGCGCTTCCGCTGCCGAGCCCGCGCGATCAGAGCTTCTCGGTCAGCTCCGGAACGATCTTGAACAGGTCGCCGACCAGGCCGATGTCCGCGACCTGGAAGATCGGGGCGTCTTCGTCCTTGTTGATCGCGACGATGATCTTCGAGTCCTTCATCCCCGCGAGATGCTGGATCGCACCCGAGATGCCGACCGCGATATAGACTTCGGGCGCGACGATCTTGCCGGTCTGGCCGACCTGATAGTCGTTGGGCACATAGCCCGCGTCGACTGCCGCGCGTGAGGCGCCGACCGCGGCGCCGAGCTTGTCGGCGAGCGGCTCGATGATCGAGTGGAAGTTCTCGCTGTTCTGCAGCGCCCGCCCGCCCGAGACGATGATCTTGGCGCTGGTCAGCTCGGGACGCACCGATTCGGCGATTTCGGAGCCGGCGAAGGTCGAAAGACCGGCATCACCCGCCCCACCGATCGCTTCGACCGTGCCGCTGCCGCCGCTGGTTGCCGCTTTCTCGAACGCCGTGCCGCGCACCGTGATCACCAGCTTCTTGTCGCTGGTCTGCACCGTCGCGATCGCGTTGCCGGCATAGATCGGCCGCGTGAAGGTGTCCGGGCTCTCGACCGAGAGGATGTCGGAAATCTGCATCACATCGAGCAAGGCGGCGACGCGCGGCGCGATGTTCTTGCCGGTGGTGGTCGACGGGAACAGCACCGCATCGTGATCGGCCATCAGCCCGACGATCAGCGGCGCGACATTCTCGGCGAGCGCGTGTTCGAACGCGGCGTGGTCGGCCAGATGGACCTTGCCGACGCCGGCGATCTTCGCGGCTTCGTCGGCCACGCCCGCGGCGCCCGAACCGGCGACGAGGAGGTGGACTTCACCGAGCTTCGACGCCGCGGTGACGGTGGCGAGCGTTGCGTCCTTGACGTGCTTGTTGTCGTGTTCGACCCAGACGAGCGTCTTCATATCTTCTCTCTCCGTTCGGGCTGAGCTTGTCGAAGCCCGAGTGAGTCCCATCGCCCTTCGACAAGCTCGGGGCGAGCGGTGTGTTACTTGGCGACGCCGAGACCCTTGAGGCGCTCGACCAGTTCGTCGACGCTGCCGACCTTGACCCCCGCCTGGCGCTTGCCGGGCTCGACCACCCGAATCGTCTTCAGCCGCGGTGCGACATCGACGCCGTAATCGGCGATGGTCTTCTTCGCGACCGGCTTGGACTTGGCCTTCATGATGTTGGGCAAGGTGGCGTAGCGCGGCTCATTGAGGCGCAGATCGGTGGTGACGATCGCGGGCAGCTTGAGATCGACGGTCTCGAGCCCGCCATCGACTTCGCGGGTGACCTTGACGCGCTCGCCCTCGACTTCGACCTTCGAGGCGAAGGTGCCCTGCGCCCAGCCGAGCAACGCGGCGAGCATCTGGCCGGTCTGGTTGGCATCGTCGTCGATGGCCTGCTTGCCGAGGATGATCAGCCCGGGCTGTTCCTCTTCCGCGACCTTGGCGAGCAATTTGGCGACTGCGAGCGGCTCGACTTCGTCCTCGGTAGCGATCAGAATCGCGCGGTCCGCACCCATCGCGCGCGCCGTGAGCAGCACGTCGGTCTCGGCCTTGGGTACGCCGATCGTCACGACGACGACTTCGGTGACGGCGCCCTTTTCCTTGAGCCGCACCGCCTCTTCGATCGCGATCTCGTCGAACGGGTTCATGCTCATCTTGACGTTGGCCAGATCGACCCCCGTCCCGTCCGCCTTCACGCGGGGCTTCACATTATAGTCAAGCACCCGCTTGACCGGCACCAAGACCTTCATCTGCTTCTCTCCGTTGGCTCCTGTTTCCGGGGAGGAAAGGCCGAGCCTGGCTAAAACTCCACTGGCTTACGTTTACGCGAACGTCAACCTGAGTGCGATTGCGCGAATCCCTGCAACAGCGGATCGAATGTCTCGGGCGGCGGGAAGGTTGCGAAGCTGTGCGTCGCGCCGGTCTTCGCCCACGGCAATGCTTCCGACGTGAACGTCTCGAAGAAGGGCGGATCGGCCAGCGGGACGTCGAGCAAGGTGGTGCGGACATTGACGAAGGCATCGAAGCCCTCGGGCCGGGTGTACAGCCAGCTCATGCAATGATCGCAGAAATAGTGCCGCGTTTCGCCGTGCATCCCGCCGATCACCGGCTTGCCCGCAATGACCGCGAACATCTCCGCGGGCCAGGCGCCGCTCACCGAATAGGCGCTTGCGGTCATCTTCTGGCAGCCGCGGCAATGGCAGGCGCCGGTGAACATCGGCGCCCCCGACACGCGGAACCGGACCCGCACGCAGCGACAGCCCCCCTCCCAGGTGTCGGGCGCGTCCGTCCAGCCGCCTGCTGGACCTCCGCGACGATCTTGCGCGCGGCGTCACCGAGATCGTTGGCCGCCACGATCGGCAGCCCCGAATTGGCGAGGATGTCCTTGCCCTGCTGGACGTTGGTGCCTTCGAGGCGGACGACGAGCGGGACCGACAGATTCACTTCCTTCGCCGCGGCGACGATGCCCTCGGCGATGATGTCGCAGCGCATGATCCCGCCGAAGATGTTGACGAGGATGCCCTTCACCGCGGGATCGCTCAGGATGATCTTGAACGCCGCAGTGACCTTCTCCTTGTTGGCGCCGCCGCCGACGTCGAGGAAGTTGGCCGGGAACATGCCGTTCAATTTGATGATGTCCATCGTCGCCATCGCCAGGCCGGCGCCGTTGACCATGCAGCCGATGTCGCCGTCGAGCTTGATATAGGCGAGGTCGTACTTCGAAGCCTCGAGCTCGGCGGGATCCTCCTCGGTCTCGTCGCGGAGCTCCATCAGATCCTTGTGGCGGAACATCGCATTGCCATCGAACGCCACCTTCGCGTCGAGCACCAGCAGCTTGCCGTCGTCGGTGACCGCGAGCGGATTGATCTCGATCTGCTCGGCATCGGTGCCGAGGAACGCGTCGAACAGCTTCGAAGCGACGTTTGCGGCCTGCTTGGCGAGGTCACCGGTCAGTTCGAGTGCGGCGGCGACGGCGCGGCCGTGATGCGGCATGAAGCCGGTCGCGGGATCGATATCGATGCTGTGGATCTTCTCAGGTGTGTCGTGCGCGACGGTCTCGATGTCCATGCCGCCCTCGGTCGAGGCGACCATCGAGATGCGGCCGGTGGCGCGGTTGACGAGGAGCGCCAGGTAGAATTCCTTGGCGATATCGACGCCGTCGGTGACGTAGAGGCGATTGACCTGCTTGCCGGCATCGCCGGTCTGGATCGTCACCAGCGTGTTGCCGAGCATGTCCTGCGCTGCGGCGCGGACTTCGTCCTCGGTCCTGGCCAGCCGGACGCCACCCTTGGCATCGGGGCCCAATTCCTTGAACTTGCCCTTGCCGCGGCCGCCGGCATGGATCTGCGCCTTGACGACGTAGAGCGGCCCGGGAAGCTTCTTCGAAGCCGCAACGGCCTCCTCGACGCTGAGCGCAGCATAGCCTGCCGGAACGGGTACGCCGAATTTGGCGAGCAATTCCTTGGCCTGATATTCGTGGATGTTCATTGGGCACGCCTCATATGGCTGGCGGGATAGTTTGCGGAGGCCTTAAGCACGGCGCGCGCAGGAATCCAAATCTTTTCAGGGCAATCGCAAGTGCGACGCGGTTGCAATAATTTTCGTGCTCGCGGTATGACGCGCCGCACGCGAGCGGGAAAAGGGGATGGCGGCGCTCAGGTGATTTGGTGAGCTGGCGCATGTTTCTCGCAGCCGCACTCGCAATCCTGCCCATCGCCGCCGATCCCGCACACGCCGCGCTCGCGCGTCTCACCGGCTGCTGGGATGCGCCCGGCGAAGTGATGGGCAAACCCGTCCGGACCCGGGTGCGCGGCGGCTGGCGACTCGGCGAACGCTATCTCCTGCTCGAATCGCATGGGCTCGATCCCGCCGATCCCTACGACGCGGCGATCGTCATCGGCGGCCACGACAAGACCAGGCTCAGCGGCTGGTGGATGGACAGCTTCGGCGCGGGCTACAGCGCCGCCGGGGCGGGCGAGGTCACGCAGGGTACGATCGCGATCGATTATGCCTATCCCGGCGCGGTCTATGCCAATCGCATGGTGCCGGACGGCAAAGGCTGGCGCTGGACGATCGTCGAACGCAAGCCCGACGGCAGCGGAAAGCCGTTCGCATCCTATCGGCTGACCGCGATCGCGTGCGGCGATACCAAGTTCGCTTTCTGACGGACATGACGCGGGGCGCCGGACACCCTATCTATCCCTGATGACTCTGTGGCTCGGCATCCTGCTGTTCGTCGGCACCATCGCGGTGATGGAAGGCTTCGCTTACGCCGCGCATCGCTGGGTGATGCACGGGCCCGGCTGGTTCCTGCACGAAAGCCATCACAGGCCGCGCACCGGCGCGTTCGAACTGAACGACCTTTACGCAGTGATCTTCGCAGTGCCGTCGTTCGTGCTGCTGCTCGGCGGCGTGCAGCTCGGCTGGTGGCCGGGCTTCGCGTGGATCGGCGCGGGCATCGCCGCCTATGGCGCGATCTATTTCGGCTTTCATGACGTCATCGTCCATCAGCGCCTGCCGCACCGCTATGTCGCGCGCTCGCGCTATATGAAACGCATCGTCCAGGCGCACCGGCTCCACCATGCGGTCGAGTCGAAGCACGGCACGGTGAGCTTCGGCTTCCTCTGGGCGCCGCGCGCCGAAATCCTCAAGCGCCAGCTCAAGGCACGCGGCGGACTGATCCGGGTTAGTGCCGACCCGGATTGACGCGCGGGCTCCTCGCGCACACATCCTTGGCCATGGACCAGCTCAACCTGTCCGAGTCCGAGTGGCGCAAGCGGCTCACCCCCGAACAATATCATGTGCTGCGCGAAGCCGGCACCGAGCGCGCCTTTTCGGGGCTCTACAACGACAACAAGGCCGACGGCCTCTACCGCTGCGCCGCCTGCCAGCTCGAATTGTTCGACAGCATGGACAAATATGATTCGGGTTCGGGCTGGCCGAGCTTCACCCGGTCGATCGCATCCGGGCGCGTCGTCGAGCATGCCGACAACAGCCATGGCATGCGCCGCGTCGAGGCGCGGTGCGCGCGCTGCGACGGCCATCTCGGCCATGTCTTCCCCGATGGCCCGCCGCCGACCGGGCTCCGCTATTGCATGAACTCGGTGAGCCTCGACTTTCGTTCACGCTCGGGCAACGCAAACGACGCTAGCGGGCAACCTTCCGGCGCGTGATTCTTGTGAGCTGCCGGTTTAGGGCTTAACCACCGCTTCCGATGGCTTCCAGAAAACCGCAAACTCCCCGCAAATCCTGGTGGCGCACCGGCTCAGCCTGGAAGCGCATCGCATTATGGACCGTGATCGCCGGGGTCAGCGCCGGGCTGATCGCCGTGGTCGCGCTGCTTATCGCGGTTTATTCGACGCGTTCGTCGCTGCCCAGCTATGACGAGCTCAGATCCTCGCCCAACGGCCAGATGGTCCGCGTCCACGCCGCCGACGGCACCGTGCTGGTCTCGCTCGGGCCGAGCTATGGCGAGTGGATCAGATACGACCAGATTCCGCAGGTGATGAAGGACGCGATCATCGCAGTCGAGGATCGCCGCTTCGAGAGCCATTGGGGCGTCGACCCGCTGGGGCTCGCGCGCGCGGTGCGCACCGGCATCGCCAATCGCGGGACCGGCCGCCGCCTGCAGGGCGCCTCGACGATCACCCAGCAGGTTGCGCGCACGATCTTCCTGTCGAACAAATATGATTTCGGACGGAAGATGCGCGAGGCGGTGCTCGCGCTTGCGATGGAGCGCAAATTCTCCAAGGACCAGATTCTCGAACTCTATCTCAACAAGGTCTATTTCGGCGGCGGCGCTTACGGCATCGACGCGGCGAGCCGCAAATTCTTCGGCCATCCGGCGAGCAATCTGAGCCTCGCCGAAGCCGCGGTGATCGCCGGGCTGGTCAAGGCGCCCTCGCATTATTCGCCGACCGCCGACGCCGAAGCCGCAGTGAGCCGCGCCAGCGTGGTGCTCGACGTGATGACGGAGACCGGCAAGATCAGCGCCGCGCAAGCCGCTAGCGTCGATCCGCGCACGGTGAAGCTCGCGCCCGAGCCCCGGCAGAACAGCGTGCGCTATTTCACCG
>JASLBO010000196.1 GCA_030146605.1 Sphingomonas sp.
CAGGAGGAACGCGAGGCTTATCTGCGCTCGCCGCGGTGGCGCGACAATGACGGCGCCGAGGGCCTCAGCCCGGACCGCTATGCCGAAATCGCCGAGAAGGAGCAGTTTCTCCTCACCATCACGGAAAATGGCTACGGCAAGCGCTCTTCGACCTACGAATATCGCCGCACCAACCGCGGCGGCCAAGGCATCACCAACATCGTCAGCTCGGACCGCAACGGTCCGGTGGTGGCGAGCTTCCCGGCGCATAATGGCGAGCAATTGATGCTGGTCACCGATCAGGCCAAGTTGATCCGCACAACGGTGGGCTCGGTGCGCGTCACCGGGCGCAACACCCAGGGCGTGATCCTCTTCCGCGTCGCTCCGGGGGAGCATGTCGTCTCCGCCGCGCGGATCGAGGAGAGCGAGGAAGAGGCTGAGGTCAATCTGGCTGACGGCGCTACCGCGGCGGAGCCAACGCCGGATGGCACGACGGGCGAAGACCTCGCCGCCGGGCCGGAGGACGGGCAGTAATCCAGACGTCATCCCCGCTTTCGCGGGGATGACGTCTGGATTAGCGGAACAATCGGGATGCGGCGGTGTACTCGCCTGAGCAGCCACGGAGACACGGATGCCCGACACCACCGCCTATAAGGTCCTCACCGGCGAGCAGATGGCGGGGCTCGAGCGCGACGGCAGCTTCGCCGGCGCACCGGTGGACGTGCAGGACGGCTATATCCACCTCTCGACGGCCGCGCAGCTGCAGGAGACGCTCGACAAGCATTTTGCCGGGCAGAGCGATCTCTGGCTCGCGGCGGTCGATCTCGACGCGCTCGCCGATTTGATCAAGTGGGAACCCTCGCGCGGAGGCCAGCTGTTCCCGCACCTCTATGGCGAACTGCCGCTTGACGCGGTCGTTGCCTATAGCGAACTCCATTACGAGCCGGACGGCACCCTGCGCCTGCCGGTCACCGGCTGAGGGTGGGCAAATTGCCCGCTTGTCCCCGCGAACGGCTTCGCTAAGGGCCGGCGCGTGACCAGAGCGGCAAACATGCGGACCCATTGGCAGCGCCTCGCGCTGCTGTTGGTCGGCTGCGCGCTGCTGTTGCGGATGGCGGCCCCCGCAGGCTGGATGCCGCAGGTCGGCGCCGGGCAAGTCACGCTTTCCTGGTGCGCCGATAGCGGACTGGGCGGCCAGGCCGCGCTCGGCGAAGCCAAAGCGCTGCTCGCCAAGGCACTCGGCAAGCCGGCGCCCGACAAACACGACAAGAGCGACCAGCCCTGCGCCTTCGCAATGGCGGCGCAGCCGCTGGCGAATGCCGACCCGCTCGTTCTGTCTTTGCCATCAACCCGCGCCGAACCCGCCCGGCATGTCCGGCTCGCGCCTGCGCCGGGCCGCGGGCTTGCTGCCCCTCCCCCGCTCGCCACCGGTCCCCCGCTCCTCGGCTGACGCTGCCGGTGCGCATTTGCGCGCCTTTGCCCGTTTCTGCCGAGGATCCGTTTCATGTCGAAGTCCGTTCGCGCGCTGCTCGGCGCGCCCATCTTGTTCGCCGCCCTCCCCGCCTTTGCTCAGGAGAGCCCCAGCCGGCGCGACGAGATCGTCGTCACCGCGGAGAAGCTCGTCGGCGAGGCCATCCAGCGTGTCAACGAGACGCCCGGAGGTGCCAATGTCGTCTCCGCGGAAGAGTTCGACGGGAAGCTCGCGGTCTCGCTCCGCGACGCGCTCGCTTTCTCGCCCGGCGTCTATGCCCAGCCCCGTTTCGGACAGGAAGTGCGCCTGTCGATCCGTGGCTCGGGGATCAGCCGCGGCTATCACATGCGGGGGCTGACGCTCCTCCAGGACGGCGTCCCGATCAATCTCGCCGACGACAATGGCGACTTTCAGGAGCTCGACCCCGCCTTTCTCCAGCATGTCGAAGTGTTTCGCGGCGCCAACGCGCTGCGCTTCGGCGCCTCGACACTGGGCGGCGCGATCAACGGCGTGACCCCCACCGGCCGCTCCTCGAACGGCATGAACGTGCGGATCGACGGCGGCAGCTTCGACACGCTGCGCGGCTTCGCCAGCGCCGGCTTTGCCGACGAACGCGGCGACGCCTGGCTGGCGATCGCAGGCGACCGTTCCGACGGCGATCGGGACCATTCACGCCGCAAGGCGTTGCGCGTCAACGGCAATGTCGGGCTGCGTCTGGGCGAAGGCGTCGAGACGCGCTTCTATGCCAGCGCGCAGGCGATCCGGCAGGAACTGCCTGGGGCGCTGACCTATGCTGTGGCGAGGTCGGCACCCCAAAGCGGGAACTTCCTGAACGATCAGGCACGCGACATCGACTCCCTGCGCCTGCAGAACCGCACCAGCATCGCGCTGGGCGCAGGGACGCTGGATGCCGGACTGTTTCTGAATGCCAAGCAGCTCCACCATCCGATCTACCAATTGGTCGACCAGAAATCACTCGATTGGGGCAGCTATGCCCGGCTGGATCAGGATTTCGGCATGTTCGGCCTCACTGCCGGGATCACTGCCCGGTTCGGCTCGGTTGCATCGCGCCGCTTCGTCAATTTGGACGACGAACGCGGCGCGAAGACTTTCGAGGCCGATCAGCAGGCGCGGACGATCGACGCTTATGCCGAGGCACGGCTGCGCCCGACCGGACAGCTGACGCTGATCGCGGGCGCGGTCTATACCTCGGGGCTGCGGCGGCAGGATCAGGCCTTCCCTGCGGCCGTCGGCAATCGCGCGACCTTCGATCAGCTCTCGCCCAAGCTCGGGTTGCTGTTCGAGCCCGCCGATGCGGTGCAGCTCTACGCCAATCTCAGCCGCAGCCACGAACTTCCCGGCTTCATCGAACTGGCGCAGCTCTCCCAATTCGTGCCGCTCGCCGCGCAGCACGGCTGGACCGCCGAGATCGGCGGGCGCGGCCGGATCGGTCCGCTGCGCTTCGACCTCAGCGTCTATCGCGCCGATCTCGACGGCGAACTGCTCCAATATGACGTGGGCGTCGGAATTCCCGCCTCGACCTTCAACGCCGGGCGCACGCGGCATCATGGCGTGGAGCTCGGGCTCGATTACGATCTCGCCGGCTGGGCACGCCTGCGGCAAGTCTGGCAGCTGAACGACTTCCGCTTTCGCGAAGATGCGCAGTTCGGCGACAACCGGCTGCCGGTGATCCCCGAGCAGCTCTATCGCGCCGAATTGCGGCTCGGCAGCGCGGCGTTTCACGTCGCTCCCAACGTGGAATGGGTACCGCGCGGCGCCTGGGCGGATTACAGCAACAGCATGCGCGCGCGCGGCTATGTCCTGTTCGGTGCCACTGGAGAGGCCGAGGTGATACCGGGCGTAACGCTCTTCGCGGACGCGCGCAACCTTGCCGGGCGCAAGGCGCCGGGCGATATATCCGGAGTAGTGCGGTACGTGCCCGACGACCCGGCGACGCTGCGCGACGAGAGCAGCCAGATCTTCACTCCGGTCGAGCGGCGCAGCGTCTTCGCCGGCGTTCGGGCGGCGTTCTGATGGCGACCGCGCCGGGTTCGCGCTGGTATAATGCCGTGTGGCGCTGGCATTTCTACGCCGGGCTGTTTTGCATGCCGTTCGTCCTGTGGCTCGTCGTGACGGGGACGATCTATCTGTGGAAGCCGCAGATCGAGGCCTGGCTCGAGCGGCCGTACGACACGCTGTCCCCGGCGGGCCCGCGGGCGAGTGCCGAAGCGCAGGTGAAGACCGCGCTTGTAGCGGTGCCCGGCGCGACGCTGCACAAATACCAGCTTCCGCAGGGGCCCGGCGAAGCGGCGCGGATCATCGTCGGCCGTCGCGGTGTGGAGACGCGCGTTTATGTCGATCCTTATCGGCTCCGCGTGCTGGGCACCGAGACCGAGAACAATCGCCCGATGCGCGTGATCTCCAGCCTGCACGGCAGCTTCCGCGCGGGCAATCCCGGAAGCTATCTGGTCGAGATCGCCGCCTGCTGGACGGTGACGATGCTGCTCACCGGCCTGTATCTGTGGTGGCCCCGTCGGGCGCGCGGGCTCGGCGGGGTGCTCTATCCGCGGTTGCGGAGCGGCAAACGCCTGTTCTGGCGCGACTTGCATGCAGTGGCGGGGATCTGGGTCGCCGTCCTCGCCTTGTTCCTGATCTCCACCGGCCTTCCCTGGGCCAAATTCTGGGGCGGCTATTTCAAGGAAGTGCGCACCGTCACGCGCACGCTCGACGGACCGCAGGACTGGCCCACGGGCGCGCGAAGCGCAATGCTCGGCGACCATGCCGAGCATGAGGGCCTGAGTATGCCGCACGCAGCCGCGTCCGGCAGCGACCTCGACCGGGTGGTTGCCGCAACATACCCGCTCGGGATCGCGCCGCCGGTACTGATCGCGCCGCCGGCGGCGGGAAGCGGTTCGTGGACCGCCACGTCGGACGCTGCCAATCGGCCACTGCGCACCCGGATCACCGTCGAGGGCGCGTCCGGCGCAATCGTGACGCGTCGCGATTTCGCCGAACGCCATTGGCTCGATCGTGCGGTCGGCTATGGCATCGCCGCACATGAAGGCGCGCTGTTCGGCCTCGCGAACCAGCTGCTTGGCACGCTGACCGCGCTGCTCCTCGCCACCTTGTCGGTATCAGGCACAGTGATGTGGTGGCGGCGGCGGCCGCAGGGGCTGCTGGGTGCGCCGATGGAATTGTCGCGCCCGCGCTACGGCATGGTGCTGATCGGCACGGTGCTGCTGCTTGCACTGGCGATGCCGCTGTTCGGCGCGACGCTGGTGCTGGTCGCACTCGCCGATCGGCTGCTGCTCCCGCGCTGGCCGGGGGTGCGGCGCTGGCTCGGCCGCACGTCGATACGCGCTTGACGGTTGGGCGGGCGCCGCTTAAGTGCCCGCCTTCCGCAGCATGGCCCCTTCGTCTAGCGGTTAGGACGTCGCCCTCTCACGGCGAAAACACGAGTTCGATTCTCGTAGGGGTCACCAGCGATTTCAACGGCTTATCCGTCGGATAGCTGCACAATCACGCAATTTACTGTAGATTTACTGCAAAACCGTAGCTGGAAATCGGCGGGTTTTCACGGATTGTTCCAGACAGCGGCCAGGTTAGCGGGCTCGTGACCAACTTCCGACAAATGTCTGATTCGCGCCAAAAGTGGCTATTCGAGCTGGCCTTGGGCAATCCCGAAAGCGGCCATTCGTTGCGATTGGGAGCGATCATCGCTACGCTCCACTAGCGGCTGCTCAGTCGCTATCGCACACGTCACAAACGC
>JASLBO010000242.1 GCA_030146605.1 Sphingomonas sp.
AGGACGGCAACAACGTCGCCAGCGATACCGATGCCGATGGCAAGCAGCATTATCGCGAGATGATTGCGCGGGTGAATGCCGATGGCGCCGGCTTCGTCGCGTACGATTACAAGATGCCCGACGGCAACGGCTCGAAGCCCAAGATCTCCTATGTCCGCGGCTTCAAGCCGTGGGGCTGGGTGATTGCGACGGGCGTGTTCAATTCCGAGATCCGCGCCGCAGTGAACGACGCGACCTTGCGCCTCGGCGCGGTGGTGGTGTTCGTCCTGCTCGGGCTCGCCGCCTTGATCCTCGCGATCAGCCGCTCGATCACTGCGCCGCTCGGCCAGATCACCGCCCGGATGCGCAGCCTCGCCGACGGCGACACCAGGGCCGAAATCCCCGGCGCCGCGCGCCGCGACGAGATCGGCAACATGGCGGGCGCGCTCCAGATCTTCCGCGACAATGCCATCGCCAAGGCCGAGGCCGAGGCCGCCAAGGCGCAGGCCGACGCCGACCAGCAGGCAATCGTCGCGTTGCTGTCCGAGAAGCTCGAGGCGCTGTCCGAAGGCGATCTGACCGGCACCATCTCAGGCAACGTGCCCCCGACCTATGCTGCGCTGAGCGGCAATTTCAACACCGCGCTGGGCAACCTTCGCGATCTGATCGCGGCGCTCGCCGACGCATCGCAGAGCATCGAAAGCGGATCGAGCGAGATCGCCGCCGCTTCCGACGACCTCGCACGCCGCACCGAGAGCAATGCCGCCAGCCTCGAACAGACATCCGCGGCACTTTCTCAAATGAACGCCCGATTGAAGTCGAGCGCCGAAGTGGCCGACCGCACCGTCGATCGCGCGCAGCAGGCGATCGGGATCGTCGGCTCGGGCCGCGCCACCGCCGAACAGGCGACCTCGGCGATGGACCGCGTCTCGGGCAGCGCGCAGGGCATCGACGACGTCATCGAAGGCCTGGACAAGATCGCCTTCCAGACCCGCGTCCTCGCAATGAACGCCGCGGTCGAGGCCGGCCGCGCCGGCGAGGCGGGCCGCGGCTTCGCGGTTGTCGCCGATCTCGTCTCGGCGCTGGCGATGCGCGCCGAGGAAGAAGCCAAGCGCGCCCGCGAGCAGCTTTCCACCACCCAGACCGAAATCCGCTCCGCGGTCGACGCCGTGCTCAAGGTCGATGCGGCGCTGGCCGAGATCACCGGCAGCGTCGAGCAGGTCCACCAGTTCGTCGAGAGCATGGCCAATGACAATCGCGCGCAATCCGCCACGATTGGCGAGATCGCCACGGCCGTGAACGTCATGGATCAGTCGACCCAGCAGAATGCTGCGATGGTCGAGCAGACCTCGGCGGCGGCGCGCAATCTCGCTGGCGAAGTCGTCGCGCTCACCCGACAGTCGGCCCGCTTCAACGTGGGAACCGCGCCCGCCAAACGCCCTGCGGCCAAGGCGAGCGCGCCGGCGCATCGGGCGCTCCCGCCGTCGATCATGCCGGCGAGTCGCGCCGAACCTGAATGGGCGAGCTTCTAGCCAGCCCTGTCTTCCGCCGCGCGCCGCCAGGGACGGAGCGCTTTCTACCCATGGTAGCTCGCCGCACCCGCGGCGCGGCTCCCGCTGTCTCAGCTGGAAAGTCCGATGTCCCGTCCCTCCGCCCGATTTGCCTTCGGCGTCTCGCTGCTCGCGCTGACCACGTCTCCCGCCGCTGCCCAGAATCTGACGCCGATCTCCACCGAGCCCGTTGCGCACGCCGGCGAGATCCTCGTCCTCGCCGCGTATAACGGCCCTTCGGATGGTGCGAAAAAGCAGGAGGTGCCGCCGGCTCTGCCGTCGACGCCGCCCAGCGAGGCGACGCCCGAGCGCGCGCCCGCCAACCCCGCGACCCGCGCCTATCCGCGCCAGGCCGACGGGCACGGCGTCAAGCTCGGCGGCTATAATCTGTCGCGCTGGGCCGAGGACTGGCGGATGATGCGCGATCCTGCAAAGCGCCGCGATTTCCTCGATCGGCTCAAATATCTGCCGATCGACGGCAAGGGCGACATCTATCTGACTCTGTCGGGCGAGATCCGTCTGCGCGCCGATTATTATTCGAATCCCGCAATGGTCGATTCGGAATATCGCGTCGAGGACAAGCTGCGCCTCGTCGGCGGTGCCGACCTTCATGTCGGCCCGTTACGCTTCTATGGCGAGCTCGCGCACGGTGGTCTCGCCGGCCATAATTACGGCGTGGCGACCGCCAAGTTCCGCGACGATCTGTTCGCGCAGCAATTCTTCGCCGAGATCGGCGGCACGATCGGGCCGGTAACGCTCGGCGCGCGCTATGGCCGTCAGGAATTCACCGACGGCTCGTCGACGCTCGTCCAGCAAAAGGACAATAATTCGATCCGAACCGTCGAGCAGGGTTTGCGCGGCTGGGCTCAGCTCAGCGCGTTGCGCGTCGATCTGTTCGATTTCGAGCACGTCAAGCTCGGCACCGAGGGTCTCAGCGACGACATCGCCGATCCCCAGACGCGCTTTTCGGGAGTGACTGCGGGCGTGGTGCTGCGCGACGACAAGACCC
>JASLBO010000294.1 GCA_030146605.1 Sphingomonas sp.
GACGTCGAGAAGGTATATGAGCGGTCGTCGGCGATCGATCCGGGCATTTCGATCGCGACGGTGTACCGCACCGTCCGGCTGTTCGAAGAGGCCGGCATTCTCGACCGCCATGATTTCGGCGACGGCCGTGCGCGCTACGAGCCCGCCCCCGAAGCGCATCACGACCATCTGATCGACGTCGAATCGGGCAAGGTGATCGAGTTCGTCGATCCCGAGCTCGAACTGCTCCAGAAGCAGATCGCCGAACGGCTCGGCTTCCGCCTCGTCGATCATCGCATGGAACTCTACGGCGTCGCGCTCGACCGCAAGAACTAGCGCCGTGGACTTTCGGCGGGCCGAGGCCGCGCAAGGCGCAACGACTCGACTGAGCGCTCTGGAGCAGATTCGGATGTGGAGCCGCGTGGCTTTGCTCCTGCTCGCAGTGTTGACCCATGTGCCGATGCACTATCTCTGGCGATTGCTGAGCCTCCCCTCGCCGTGGCCGCGCTGGTTCCTCGGTCGCGCGGCGCGGATCGCCGGCGCTCGCGTCGTCAAGGTCGGCACGCCGCTGCGCCGCGACGTCTTCTATGTCTCGAATCATTTGAGCTGGATCGACATTCTCGCATTGGGCGGCGCGAGCGGCACTGCGTTCGTCGCCAAGACCGAGATCGGCACCGCCCCGGTGGTCGGCTGGCTCGCCGGGATGAACCGCACGGTCTACGTCAAGCGCGAGAACCGGCTCGGCGTCGCCGACCAGATCAACCAGCTGCGGGACGCGCTCGCCGATAATTGGGCGATCACGATCTTCCCCGAAGGCACCACCACCGACGGCAAGTCGCTGCTCCCGTTCAAGACGCCGATGCTGCGCGTGCTCGAACCGCCGCCGCCGGGCGTGATGGTCCAGCCGGTGCTGCTCGATTATGGCGCCGCCAGCGAGGAGATCGGCTGGATCGGGCAGGAGCGCGGGCTCAACAACGCCCGCCGCATCCTGGCGCGCAAGGGCAGTTTCGAGCTGCGCGTGCATTTCCTCGAACCCTTTCTCCCGGCCGACTTCCCGGGACGCAAGGCGATCGCGGCCGAGAGCCGGCGGCGGATCGAGGCGGCTTTGGTGGATGCACTAGGTCATCCGCTGCGGCCGTTCGCATTTGCCGAGGAGGCGATCGGATACAAGACGCCCATCTCCCCTCCCTTTCAGGGCGGGGAGTAAGAAGCTATAGCCCGCCCCAAATGAAACCATCTCCCAAAACCTTCCACGTCAAGTCGTTCGGCTGCCAGATGAACGTCTATGATGGCGAGCGGATGGGCGAGCTGATGGCCGCGCAGGGCATGACCCCAATCGACGATGCCAACGCCGCCGACCTCGTCGTGCTCAACACGTGTCATATCCGCGAGCGGGCGACCGAGAAGGTCTATTCCGACATCGGCCGCCTCAGGAAGCACGGCAACGATCCGATGATCGCCGTCGCCGGCTGCGTCGCGCAGGCCGAGGGCGCCGAGATCGTCGCGCGCGCCAAGGTCGACGTCGTGGTCGGCCCGCAGGCCTATCACAACTTGCCCGGGCTGGTCGCGCAGGCCGCCGCCGGAACCGCCGCGGTCGACACCGACATGCCCGCCACCGCCAAGTTCGGCGCATTGCCGGCGCGGCGGAAAGTCAGTCCCTCGGCGTTCCTCACCGTCCAGGAAGGCTGCGACAAATTCTGCACCTATTGCGTCGTGCCCTATACCCGCGGCGCCGAGATCAGCCGCCCGTTCGACGCGATCGTCGACGAGGCGAAGGCGTTGGTCGATGCCGGCGCGCGCGAGATCACCCTGCTCGGCCAGAACGTCAACGCGTGGGACGATGCCGAGGGTCGCGGCCTGCACGGCCTGATCCGCGCGCTCGACCGGATCGAGGGGCTCCATCGCATCCGCTATACCACCAGTCATCCCAACGACATGCGCGAAGGGCTGATCCGCGCGCATGCCGAGGTCGAGAAATTGATGCCCTATCTGCACTTGCCGGTGCAGGCCGGCAGCGATCGCATCCTCAAGGCGATGAACCGCAGCCACACCCGCGCTTCCTATCTCGCCTTGCTCGAGCGCGTGCGCGCCGCCAGGCCCGACATCGCCCTGTCGGGCGATTTCATCGTCGGCTTCCCCGGGGAGACCGAGGCGGACTTCGCCGATACGCTGCGCCTGATCGACGAAGTGGGATACGCCGCCAGCTTCAGCTTCAAATACAGCCCCCGCCCCGGCACCCCGGCGGCGGAGATGACCGATGGCTTCGTGCCGGAGGAAGTGATGGTCGAGCGTCTCCAGCGGCTCCAGGCGGCGATCGCGCGCGATCAGGCGGCGTTCAACGCGGCGACCTTCGGCAAACGCTGCACTGTGCTGATCGAGCGCAAGGGCAAGCTGCCGGGCCAGATGCTCGGCAAATCGCCCTGGCTGCAATCGGTCCATCTGATGACCGACGCGAAGATCGGCGACCTGCTGGATGTCGACATCGTCCGCGCCGATCCCAATTCGCTGGCAGGCGTGGAGCGACTGCGCGTCGCCGCCTGAATCGGGCGGGCGGTGCCTGCGGCGCTGTCGTCGCGAGGTCACACATGCACTTTATTCGGCATGTGTCTCGCCTGCCCCTGTCAAAGAGGGTCTCGGTCTGCCATCTTCACCAAGACCCATGCGCCACGGAACCACTTGTACCGCTTCCGGTTTCGCCTCTTCAGGCCGCGCAACTTCTACGCTTCGAATGCTGCCGACGCGCCGCTTCGCGATTTCGTCCGACCAATGTTTCCCGCCCGAAAGGACCGCATGAGCCGCAAGCCTGTCCAAGCCCAGTCCGGGGAACGCTCGCGCACCGAAGTCAATTTCGACAAGCCCCAGCTTCTGCCGCAGCTTTTCGGCGAGTATGACAGCAACATCCTCGCGCTCGAGGAGCGGCTGGGCGTCTACATCCACGCCCGCGGCCAGCGCGTGGTGATCGAGGGGTCGGCCGAGGCAGTCGCGCATGCCCGCGAAGTGCTCCAGGAGCTCCACAGCCGGGTGATCCGCGGCGAGGATATCGATACCGGGCTGATCGACGCAGTGATCGCGATGTCGAGCGAGCCGATGTTCAACGACATCGTCAAGGCCGACGCCCCCGCCGGGACCAGCAGCGGTAACCCGCCGATCATGATCCGCACGCGCAAGAAGACGATCGTGCCGCGCTCGATGGCACAGACGCATTACATGCGCGAGCTGATGTCGAACGACATGATCTTCGCATTGGGGCCCGCGGGCACCGGCAAGACCTATCTCGCCGTGGCACAGGCAGTCGCGCAGCTGATCACCGGCAGCGTCCAGCGGCTGATCCTGTCACGCCCCGCAGTCGAGGCGGGCGAGCGGCTCGGCTTCCTGCCCGGCGACATGAAGGAGAAGGTCGATCCCTATCTCCGCCCGATCTACGACGCGCTCTATGATTGTCTGCCCGCCGAGCAGGTCGAGCGGCGGATCGCATCGGGCGAGATCGAGATCGCGCCGATCGCGTTCATGCGCGGGCGCACGCTGGCCGACGCCTTCGTCATCCTTGACGAGGCGCAGAACACCACCCCGGCGCAGATGAAGATGTTCCTCACCCGGTTCGGCGCGAACAGCCGGATGGTGATCTGCGGCGATCCCAAGCAGGTCGATCTGCCCGGCGGCCCCGCCGCTTCGGGGCTCAACGACGCCGTCCAGCGGCTCGAGGGAGTCGAGGGCATTTCCTTTTCGTGGTTCACCGCAGCCGACGTGGTGCGCCATCCGATCGTCGGCCGTATCGTCCAGGCCTATGAGGGCCCCGATGCTTGACGTCGCCGCCCTGCGCGAAGCGCCCTGGCCCGAGCACGATTGGGAAGCCCTCGCCACCCGCGCCGCCGATGCGGCCATCGCCCAGTCCGCCCATGGCGAGTGGCGCGAGTGGCCGACCGCGATCGAGATCGCGGTGCGCCTGACCAGCAACGACGAGGTCCAGACGCTCAATCGCCAGTATCGCCAGAAGGACAAGCCGACCAACGTGCTGTCCTTTCCGATGGTGCAGCCCGATCTGCTCGAGACCGTCACCCAGAACAGCGACGACGGCGAAGTCATCCTCGGCGACATCGTCCTCGCTTACGAGGTCTGCGCGGCCGAGGCGGCGGAGCGCGGCGTCAGCGTCGAGGATCATGCCAGTCACCTGATTGTCCACGGCGTGCTGCATCTGCTAGGCTATGACCATATGGAGGACGCCGCAGCCGAGGCGATGGAAGAGATGGAGCGCGCCGCGCTCGCCAGTCTCGGCCTGCACGATCCGTATTCCGTGCGCGAGGACTGAACACGAACATGCCCGAGGGCCCCAGTACCGGACATAGTACCGGCACCAACGAGTCCCCTTCCGAAAGCGGCGGCATATGGCGGAGTATCCGCACCTTGCTGTTCGGCGACGAGCAGGAAGAGACGCTGCGCGACCGCATCGAGGAGGCGATCGACGAGCATGAGGAGGAAGGCAGCAAGTCGCCCGCCGGCGATCTCGCGCCGATCGAACGCCAGATGCTCAAGAACCTGCTCCATTTCGGCGAGCGTGACGCCGGCGACGTCGGCGTGCCGCGCGCGGATATCGTCGCAGTCGAGGTGGCGACCAGCTTCGCCGATCTCGTCCAGTTGTTCGCCGAGGCGGGGCACAGCCGCCTGCCGGTCTATCGCGACGAGCTCGATACCGTCATCGGCATGGTCCATGTCAAAGACGTGTTCGCGATCCTCGCCACCGGCGCGCCGCATCCGTCGAGCATCGCCGGGCTGATTCGCCAGCCGGTCTATGTCCCGCAATCGATGGGGGTGCTCGATCTGCTCGCCCAGATGCGCGCAAACCGCACCCATCTCGCGATCGTGCTCGACGAATATTCGGGGACCGAGGGGCTGATCACGATCGAGGATCTGATCGAGGAAATCGTCGGCGAAATCGAGGACGAGCATGACGAGGCGCCGACCGCACTGCTGGTGCCGATCGACGGCGGGGGCTGGGATGCCGATGCCCGTGCCGAGCTCGAGGATGTCGCCGAGACAGTCGACCCGCGGCTGGGCGAAGTCGACGAGGATGTCGACACGCTGGGCGGCCTCGCCTTCGTGCTGGCGGGCCATGTCCCCGCGCCGGGCGAATGCCTCGCCCATCCCAGCGGCTGGATGCTCGAAGTGACCGAGGGCGATTCGCGCAAAGTCACGCGGCTGCGCCTCCATCCGCCCAGGCAGCTCGCCGAGCTCGAGGAATGAAGCCCATGCGCAAGCGTATCCTGATCGTCCTCGCATTGCTCGTCATGCTCGCGATCGGCGGCTGGTTCTGGATCAGCCAGCCCGACAAGGCAAAGCTCAGCGAGCTGGCAGTCACCGGGCGCACGCCCCAGCTGACCGAGACGCGGAGCGAGGGCTTCCCGACCGTCGGCATCGCCAAACCCGTGGGCTGGGCAGGCGGCGCGAAGCCGGTGCCTGCGGCCGGGCTCGCGGTCGCGGCCTTTGCCGACAAGCTCGAGCATCCGCGCTGGCTCTATCGCCTGCCCAATGGCGACGTGCTGGTCGCCGAGACCAATTCGCCACCGCGCGAGGGCGGCGGGATCACCGGCTGGGTGATGAAGACGCTGATGGGGCGCGCCGGCGCCGCCGTCCCCTCGCCGAACCGCATCACGCTGCTGCGCGACACCAACGGCGACGGCGTCGCCGACCAGCGCTCCGCGCTGCTCACCGGGCTCAACTCGCCCACCGGGATGGCTCTGGTCGGCAGCTGGCTCTATGTCGCCAATACCGACGCACTGGTCCGCTATCCGTTCACGCCGGGGCAGACGAAGATCACTGCCAAGCCCGAGAAAATCGTCGACCTTCCCGGCGGCGCCAATCACTGGGCGCGCAACGTGGTCGCCGCGCCCGACGGCAAGACGCTGTTCGTCAGCATCGGCTCGGCGTCGAACATCGCCGAGAACGGCCTCGACGCCGAAGGCCCGAGCTATACCGCGCAGACCGCCGCCGAGATGGCACGTGCCTCGACCAAAGCCGGCCGCGCGATGATCGTGCAGGTCTTCCCCGACCTCAAAAGGCAGCGCGTCTATGCCTGGGGTCTTCGCAATCCCAACGGCATGGCGTTCGAGC
>JASLBO010000338.1 GCA_030146605.1 Sphingomonas sp.
AGCGTCTGGCGGAAGCGCGTCTCCTCCTGAAGCAAAGTCGCTTCTATCAGCGGCTGCGCGCGGACAAGCTCAGGGTAAGCGGCGCCCATCTCGGCGACCAACGAGGGTACCATCCGGTGCATCAGCGGATCCTTGGCGCCGAGCAGATGCGCATGGCGCATCGCGCGACGCATGATGCGGCGGAGCACGTAGCCGCGGCCTTCGTTGGCAGGCAGCACGCCATCGGCGACGAGGAAGCCCGAGGCGCGCAGATGGTCGGCGATCACACGGTGGCTCGCCTGGTTGTCGCCGGCGGTCGCCGCGCCGGTGAGCGCGCCGCTCTCGGCGATCAGCGCCTTGAAGGTATCGGTATCGTAATTGTCGTGAACCCCCTGGAGCACCGCGGCGACGCGCTCGAGACCCATCCCGGTATCGATGCTCGGGCGGGGTAGTTCGCCGATCTGAGCATCATTCTCCTGCAGATACTGCATGAAAACGAGGTTCCAGATTTCGACGAAGCGATCGCCATCCTCTTCGGGCGACCCCGGCGGGCCGCCATAGATATGCTCGCCGTGATCGTAGAAGATTTCCGAGCAGGGCCCGCACGGGCCGTCCGAACCCATGGCCCAGAAATTGTCCTTCGTCGCGATGCGTATGATCCGGCTTTCGGGGAGCCCGGCGATCTTCTTCCACAGGTCGAATGCCTGATCGTCGGTGTGGTAGATTGTCGCGGTGAGCTTCTCCGCCGGGATGCCCCATTCCTTGGTCAGCAGCGTCCACGCATGGGTGATCGCCTGCTCCTTGAAATAGTCGCCGAACGAGAAATTGCCGAGCATCTCGAAGAAAGTGTGATGGCGCGCCGTGTACCCCACATTGTCTAGATCGTTGTGCTTGCCGCCTGCGCGGACGCATTTCTGCGAGCTGGTCGCGGTCGAATAAGGGCGCGTCTCGAGCCCGGTGAACACGTTCTTGAACGGCACCATGCCCGCGTTGACGAACATCAGCGTGGGATCGTTGTGCGGCACCAGCGGAGCGGAGGGCACGCGCGCGTGCCCCTCGCCTTCGAAATAGTCGAGGAAGCTGCGGCGGATGTCGTTGGTCGAGGTCATGGCTGCGACTTAGGGTGTCGCGGTGGTTCGCTCAAGCGAAACGGTGTGATCTGCGCGATCGACGGCTGCCGGCTGTTGCAGGCCGCAAGGAAGGTCGTCTGCCGATGACTATCCTCTTCAGCAAGGACAAAGGAGGACGACATGCTGCCGGCCCTGCTTGACAGTCCAGGGGCCGAAGCCCGGCACGTTGCGCCGCGCCTGCACCTCGACGGGAACGAGCCATGGCAAATGAAGCGCGCCGGACCGGGCAGACTGCCCATATCGCCGTTAGTCGAACGGCTTGTCGATCGAGCTCGGCGGCGTGCTGAACCATTTCGGCCCCGCCCCGGTCATGTGGAAGCAATCCTCCAGCCGGATGCCGAAGCTGCCGGGGATGTAGATGCCCGGCTCGTTCGAGAAGCACATGCCCGGCGCCAGCGCCGTCTTCTCGCCGCGGACCAAGTTGACCGGCTCGTGGCCGTCCATGCCGATACCGTGGCCGGTGCGGTGCGACAGGCCGGGAAGCTTGTAGTCGGGGCCATAGCCCAGCGAGGTGTAATAGCGACGCACTGCATCGTCGACGCTGCCCGCCGCTGCGCCGAGCCGCGCCGCTTCGAACGCGATCTGCTGGCCGCGTGCCACTTGATCCCAGACCTCGCGCTGCTCGGGGCCGGGCCTGCCGAAGACGAAACTGCGCGAGACATCCGACTGATAGCCCTGAACGGTGCAGCCGCAATCCATCAAGACGACTTCGCCGGCGGTGACGCGCTGCGGCTTGCGGGTGCCGTGGGGATAGGCGGCGGCTTCGCCGAGCAGGATCAGGTTGAACTCGACCGAGCCGCCGAGCTTCCGCGTTGCTGCCGCCATCAGCGCGGCCACGTCTGCATTGGTCATGCCCTCGCGGATGCGCGGCCAGGTCCAGCGATAGGCGGCAATGGTCACGTCGGTGGCGAGTTGCATCAGCGCGATTTCGGGGGCGGTCTTGATCATCCGGCAGCCGCGGACCACCGGATTGGCCGAGACGATCCTCGCGGCCGGAAGCGCGCGCCGCAGGCCGTCGACCGCGAAATGGCGCACCGTCTCCTCGATGCCGACCGGCCCATGGGCTAGCTTGCGCTCGGCGAGGAAGCCGGCGACCAATGCCAGCGGATCCTCGTCTTCCTGCCAGACGCGGATTTCGGCACGGATGCCGAGGCTCTCGCGAACCGAGGGCTCCTCGAAGAACGGCGTGACGATGCACGGCTCGCCCTCGACCGGCAGGACCGCTGCGGTGAGACGTTCGCTGCGTCCCCAGCGCACCCCGGTGAAATAGAGAAGCGAGGAGCCGGGCTCGATCAGCACCGCCCCGATCCCCGACGCTTTCATCTGCGCCTGTGCACGCGCAATCCGGGCGAGGCGTTCGGCCGACCCGATCGGCACGGCACCGGTGGTGATGTCGCCGAGCTCGGAGACATCGGGCTCCCCGGCGCGGAGCACGCCGGGCAACGCCAGCAGCGGCGCGGCGCCGGCTGCCCGGATCAGCGTGCGGCGGCTGAGGCTGGGATGGCGTATCATCGGCGACTCCGGCAAATTTGCGTGGAAAGCCGCGATAGGGTCCTTGACCCGGCGGCGACAATCCCCTTCCCTGCCGCCAACTTTCTTAGGGGATCTTCGTGGGCAAGCGACTGACATGGTTCATTCTGGCCGGGCTGCTGCTGGGCGGCCTGATCGGTTGGGGACTCAATGTCGCCTATGACGACGGCACCGCCGCCGGCACCGCCCGGCTGGCCGGGATCAGCTATTGGTTCGACATTCCGACCCAGATGTTCCTCCATCTGATCAAGATGATCATCGCGCCGCTGGTCGTCTCGACCCTCGTCGTCGGCATCGCGCATATGGGCGGCACCGGAGCGATCGGCCGGGTCGGACTCAAGGCGTTCCTGTGGTTCGTCACTGCCAGCCTGATCTCGCTGACGCTCGGGCTGGTCCTCGTCAACCTGCTCCAGCCCGGCGTCGGGCTCAACCTGCCGCTGCCCGACGCGACGGCAGCGAGCGGAGTCGACCGTTCGAACTTCGACGCCGCCAAATTCTTCATCCACATCGTGCCGACCTCGGCGATCGATGCGATGGCGACCAACGACATCCTCCAGCTGGTGATCTTCTCGCTGTTTTTCGGCGTGGGCATGGCGGCGGTGGGCGAGAAGGCGGCGCCGCTGCTGCGCGGGCTCGAGTCGCTCGTCTCGGTGATGCTGACCGTCACCGGCTATGTGATGCTGTTCGCGCCGATCGCGGTGTTCTGCGCCGTGGCGCGGACGCTGGCGACTCGCGGGCTGGGCGTGGTCGGCGAGCTGGCTTACTTCATGGGCACTTTCTACATCGGCCTGTTCGTATTGTGGGCGGTGCTGCTCGGCGCCTGCTTCCTGTTCGTCGGACGGCGGACCGGCACCTTGCTGCGCTACCTGCGCGATCCGATCCTGCTCGGCTTCTCGACGGCTTCGTCCGAGGCCGCCTATCCGCGGACCCTCGAGGCGCTCGACCGCTTCGGGGTGCCGCCGCGGATCGCCAGCTTCGTGCTGCCGCTCGGCTATTCGTTCAACCTCGACGGCTCGATGATGTACATGACGTTCGCGTCGATCTTCATCGCCCAGGCCTATGGCATCCAGCTCGACTGGGGGACGATGATCGTCATGCTGCTGATGCTGATGATCACCAGCAAGGGCATCGCCGGCGTGCCGCGCGCCAGCCTGGTGGTGATCACCGGCACGCTGTCACACTTCCAGATTCCCGAGGCCGGCATCCTGCTGATCCTCGCGGTCGACCATTTCCTCGACATGGGCCGCACCGCGACCAACGTGATCGGCAATGCCGTGGCCGCGACGGTGGTGGCGCGCTGGGAAGGCCAGCTCGACCCGCCGCAGGATCCCGACGCGCCGATCGTGCTGCCGCACGCGCCGCTTCCCGGCGATGAGGACCGGTTCGAGGATTACGCGAAGCACTGAGGGGGCAGCCACGCTCAGCTTGACTCGGTTGGCGAAAACGCGATCGATTCCGTAACTTTCCTGCGCGGAATTCGAGGGATTGCTGCGCATCGACTGAGTCAAAGAGCGGCCGGACTCCGGCCTGGTGAGCCAAGCAAACGAAATCCTACAGTACAAGCCCGGGCGAAGCGTCAGGCATAAGCGTAAGGACCGCCCGCCTTCAGCGCGGCCTGATAGGCCGGCCGCGCGTGGATCTTTTCGAGCCAGGCGGCGATGTGCGGGCGGCCCTCGGTCGCCGCGGCGCGGGTGACCGCGGCTTCGAGCGGGAAGCTCATCATCACGTCGGCGGCGCTGAAGTCCTTGCCGGCGAACCACGGACGCGCCGCGAGCTCGGCCTCGACATAATCGAGATGGACCTCGACCATCGGCTGGAACTTCTTCTGCGCGGCCTTGCCGAACAAGGGCACCCGGCTGAGCACGAGCTTGGTGAACAAAGGCGGCATCAGCGAGCCCTCGGCGTAATGGAGGAAGTGGCGATAGCGCACCGCGCCGATGCGCTGCGC
>JASLBO010000339.1 GCA_030146605.1 Sphingomonas sp.
GAGGGGCTGCAATTGTTCGCCAGCTTCGCGATGCTGATGAACTTCCCGCGCTTCAACAAGATGAAGGGCATGGGCCAGATCGTCAGCTGGTCGGTGCGCGACGAGAGCCTTCACTGCGAAGGCATCATCAAGCTGTTCCACACCTTCGTGAAGGAGCGCGACTGCTTCACCAAGGGAGTCAAGTCCGACATTCGCGAGATGTGCCAGACGACGGTGCATCTCGAGGACAATTTCATCGATCTCGCCTTCGAGCAGGGCCCGGTCAACGGAATGACGCCCAAGGAGATCAAGAAGTATATCCGCTACATCGCCGACTGGCGGCTGGGCCAGCTCGGTCTCAAGCCGATCTACATGATCGAGGAGCACCCGCTGCCGTGGCTCGCGCCGCTGCTCAACGGCGTCGAGCACGCCAATTTCTTCGAACAGCGCGCGACCGAATATTCGAAGGGCGCGACGCGCGGGGCGTGGAACGAAGTCTGGGATTCGTTCGACAAGCGCCAGAAGGCGAAGGTCCCGGCGGCGAACGAGGAGGCCGAGGACATGGGTGGGGATATGTTCTCGAAGGCGGGGATTGCGGCGGAGTGAGGCTATTCCGATAACTACCAGAGGAGGCGCCTATAGCTTGAATACTGAATTCCATCAGCGGAAGCCGTTGTGGAGACACGACTCGTTTAGCTCCTTGGTCCCTGTAGGGGGGCGGAATAACAGACCGAAGAGGCAATCAGAACCCTTCAAACCACATACTGACGAGTTCCACGATCCGAGCAACGCGAGGCTTCCTCTAGAACCTGAGGATGATTCTTATGATGCTTAATGCAGAACTTCATAAGGATCGGACTGGCCTTTGGAATTGGGAAATTACTGATCAGGAAGGTGTGTACCTGCGTTCGGAACGGCATTTTGCTAATGAGCGAGATGTTCGCGATGACCTCGAGGTATCTTCTCACCTGATCCGTGCCTACCTAAACCTCCAATAAGTCCGACCTGGGAGGACAGGATGCAGTGCGTCCTGTCCGACCAGCCGGGCAAAGTCGTCACCCCGGCCTTGCGCCGGGGTCCACCGCGTCGCGCATCGCCCCGCCAGCGGCGCCAGCCCAGACCCACCGCAACCTCGCTCCATTCCGGGTTCTGCCGCTCGATCGGATTACGCTTCCACCCCAGCCGCCAGTTTCCGGCGAGCAACCCGCCGCATCGCCCAGCCACCATGGATCCCGGACCAAGTCCGGGATGACGACGGGCGGGTGGCGGTGGCAAGCGCCGCCCCACCCCAAACCGTCACCCCGGCCTCGCGCCGGGGTCCATCGCGCCGCGTGTCACTCCGCCAGCGGCGGCAGTCCCAGCCCGACCGCAAGATCGTTCCACTCCGGGTTCTGCTGCTCGATCAAATTGCGCTTCCACGCGCGCCGCCAGCGCTTGAGCCGCTTCTCGCGCACGATGGCGCCTTCCATCGATTCCCCGGTCTCGAAATAGACCAGGCGGTGGATGCGGTACTTCTTGGTGTGCCCGTCAAAGGTGCCTTCGCGGTGCTGGATCATCCGCGCGATCAGGTTCGACGTCACGCCGACATACAGCGCGCCGTTGTAGCGGTTTGCCAACAGATAGACGCAGGGCGTGCGCTCGATCATCGCCTGCACAGCCTGCCGCCCGATGGACCCCGGCACAAGGCCGGGGTGACCTGGTGGGGCCGAGATTACACCGATCCGGATTCAATCGAGACTCGGACGGAAGGCCGCATCAGGCCGCTTGCACCACCGAATGGTCGACCGCCCGGGCGCCATAAGCGAGGCATGCCGATGTCCTCCCGCGTTAGATCGGGGAAGTCCGCGAGCAGTTCGTCGGTGCCCGCACCGGCGGCCAAGGCGTCGAGCACATCGGACACCCGCATCCGGGTCCCGGCGACGATGGGACGGCCGCCGCATATCGCGGGATCGATCACGATGGGCTGTTTCGCCATGCCCGCAAGGTGCGCAGCGGGGCCGACGCGTCGGTGTCGCGCGGATGTCGCGCAAGTGCCGCGCAAGTGTCGCGTTCATGCCGCGCAGGTGTCGCGTTACTGGCGCGCGCCGCGACCCGCGTCCGCCGCGCCTCAATTTTTATCGTTCAAAAACAGAAACTTGCCGTGTCAAGCCCGACAGCGATAGTCTCCAGTGCGTCAACCGTGTCAACCGCGCCGTTCAGCCCGCCGCGTCAGCCGCCCTCACCGGAAATTGTCGGCATAGGCCTGCAGCTTCAACTTGCGCTCCGGCGCCGGCACCACATGATAGGCATAGCCCTCGCGCTCGGCATAGGCCTTCGCCGCCTCGAGCGTCGGGAACGCGATGCGGATCTGGTTCGAGGTGTCGCCGCCGCCGTTCCAGCCGGTCAGCGGATCGGCTTCCTCGGGAGTCACGGGTTCCATTTCGAGCATCCAGACGTCGGTCCGCGAGCGGCCGGACTGCATGGAATTCTTCGGACGTTGAAAGATGCGGGCGGTCTTCACTGATGCCTCCGAGCGTGTTGCCCTGCCTCTAACGCGCCGCGGCGTTCCTTGCATCAGCCTTTTTGGTGCGAAGCGTCGCCGAGGCGCTCGCCGGATCGTCGGGCCAGGGATGCCGCGGATAGCGCCCGCGCATTTCCCTGGCCACCGCCGCCCAGCTGCCGTTCCAGAAACCGGGCAAGTCGCGCGTCGTCTGGATCGGGCGGCCCGCCGGCGACGTCAGGCTGAGCACCAAAGGCGTGCCGTCGCCGAGCACCGGATGCGTGGCGAGCCCGAACAGCGCCTGCACCCGCACCTCCACCGTCGGCCCCGCCTCGGCGCCATAATCGATCGCATGGCTCGATCCGGCGGGAGTCTCGAGCCGCGCCGGGGCGAGCCGGTCGAGAATCTTCTGCCCGTCCCAGCCGAGCAGGTTCTGCAATGCCTGGGTCAGCCCCTCGGGCGCCACCGCATCGAACCGCCGCTTGCCGTCGAGCAGGGGCGGCAGCCAGTCGTCGAGCGCGGCGAGCAATGCCGGATCCTCCAGCGCGGCCATCCCGGCAAACCGCGCCCGCAGCCGCAGCGCCTGCGCAGTCTCGGACCAGGGCAGCACCTCCAGTCCATGTTCGCGCACCGCTTCGAGCAGCAGCGCCGCGGTGTCGACATCCGCGCCGCTGTCGGGCCCCGAGGACAGCCGCAGCGCGCCGAGCCGCCGCTCGCGCACTGCCTCGACCCGCCCGGTAGCCGGATCGAAGCTGGCGCTGCGCCGCGTCTCGATCCGGTCGCCGAACAGCGCCTCGATCGCGGCGAAGTCGATCTGCGCCGCCGACAGGATCCGCGCCCCCGCCGCCATCCCCTGCGTTTCGGCTACCGCGAGCCATTCGGCGCGGGCCAGCGGCGAAGCCGGGTCTATCCGGAAACCCCGTCCGCCTACCGAAGCCCAATGCTCGCCGGTCGAATCCCGCCGCCGCGCGATCCGATCGGGGAAAGCCAGCGCGATGCAGGTCGCCAATCCAGAGCCCTCTCCCCCTCGGGGAGAGGGTTGGGAGAGGGGCAGTGCGGCGACATCGCGGCTCCTGCCCCTTTCTCCGGAGGGGAGAAGCTTGCTCCACCGCTCCGCCAGCCGCCGCCCATTCTCCGCCCGCGGCCCGCGCTCCCCGCGCCAGCGCCGCAGCCGCAGCTCGAGATCGGCGTCATTCCCGCCCAGCCCGCGCTCGCCGAGCAACACCGCCACCTCCGCCGCGGTCCGCGCCAGCCCGATCTCGCCGGCCCGCACCAGCATGTGGCCGAGCCGCGGCGGCAGCGGCAACCGGGCGATCGCCTTGCCGTGCGCCGTCGGGCGGCCGTCTTCGTCGAGCGCCTCGAGCGCCGTCAGCCGCCGCCGCGCCTCGCTCACCGCGGCCTCGGGCGGCGGATCGAGCCAGCCGA